>JAFRLF010000035.1 GCA_017431365.1 Clostridia bacterium
ATCTTTCTCAAGCCAGCCAATTGTTGGTTGATTGCCCAGGTCAATTCCATTATACTGTACTTGTGAAAGAAAATCAACATTTGTCTACGGAAGGAGGCCGTGCATGTATCAGAAATACTTGTTGACGGGAGCGACAGGTTTCCTGGGACGCGCCGTCGTTGATGGACTGATCAAGGATAATGCGAAGATCCGGGCGCTGGTCATGCGGGATGATCCGCTGGCTTCAATGCTTCCACCAAGCGTCGACATAGTTTACGGAGATGTTTGTGACGATCAATCATTGAAATCGTTCTTCTCAGGTGCGGATCATGAAACATGTGTCATTCATATGGCGGGAATTGTCTCGGTGGCCTCGAATCCAGGCATGCAGCTTTACCGGGTGAATGTTAATGGGACAAACAACATCCTGACCTATTGCGAACGGTGTTATGTCGGCAAACTGATCTATGTCAGTTCTGTCCACGCGATTCCGGAAAAGGAAAAAGGAACAGTGATTACGGAGGAAGCGGCCTTTTCGCCGAATTATGTAGAAGGCGATTACGCGAAAAGCAAAGCTATGGCAACCTCGCTGGTTTTCCATGCTGCGGAAAACGGCCTGAACGCAAGCGTGGTTTTTCCCTCCGGCATCATCGGGCCGGGCGACAGCGGGAATGGGAGCATAACGCATATGCTGTCCTCTTTCATCGCTGGGAGACTTCATGTGGCTATTAAGGGTGGATATGATTTTGTGGATGTGCGCGATGTGGCGTCAGGCATTGTCGCCTGCGCTAAACACGGATTACCTGGAAAAGGCTATATTCTCTCCGGGCATTATGCAACCGTCCGGGAGATTCTGGAGGCGGCAAAGCGTGCAACCGGTGTGAAGCGCAAGGTACTCTATCTGCCAATGTGTCTCGCCAAAGCAATCGCACCAATCTATGAGAGATGGAGTATACGGAAACATTACCCGCTGTTTTTTACTCCATACGCTGTGGCAGTTCTGAACTCCAACGGCCATTTTCACCGGATGGCAGCGGCGCGAACACTGGGATACGAACCGCGCGCCCTTCAAAGCAGCATCAACGATATGGTGCTTTGGATCAAGGAGTCTCTGAATTGAGTTTTATACCGGATAACCGTGTTTGAATTTGTCACGCCGTTGTATTCTGTGTGTTTTTGAACGCATCTTGCATCTTGAAGACAATGATTCCCCTCTCCTCAATGTATGTACCGGGGATTGCATAGTTGATCACTTCATCATTATCCCAGTCCCACACCTTCAGATATAGCGATAGTGCTTCATTCAGTGATGAGGACATTGGGACAAATTGCTGTTTGCGGTTTTTCAGTTTTCGCAAACGTATGATGTTATGCTCAAAATCAACATCACAAATCTTGATGTTGACCACTGTACTGGCACGGTTTCCTGTTGCGACCAGTAAATTGATGACAGCCCAAGCGCGCCATTCCGTCCAACTTTCAGATTGCGGCTGCCTCAATAGCTTTTTCAGTTCAGCATCGGTGTAAGGCTCTTTGAAAGGCTCATCCTCCTTGATGAGGGACAGGGGAAAGGGGTCCAGATATTCCTGCTCAAAGCAATAGCGCAGAAAAACGAATGCACCCCGCAACCTGGCGTTGATAGCTGTAACACGGTTGCCTCTGTCCATCAGCATGTTGATGAAACCAGCAATCTGCTCCTGGTTGATTTCGTTCACATACTTCACCTGCGGCAAGGAATCCAGGAAGAACTGTATGTTCTTCTCATAATAGAGAATTGAATAGGGTGCAAGGTTCTTGAGCTTGCAGTGGCGCATGAACGAATCGTATGCGTCCGCCGCTTTTTTACGACTGATTCCGTCTACCTGCCTGAGCTTAATCTTCGCCATAGATTTCCCTCCCAAAATTCATCGCAAAATCATATGCATTCGTGCGGGGAAAATCATATGCGCAGGATTGGTCCGACCGATTCCAAGACAAAGAAATACCCCTGAAATCTGATGATTTCAGGGGTTGTGGTGCGGGAAACAGGACTTGAACCTGCATGAGCGTAATGCTCACTAGAACCTGAATCTAGCGCGTCTGCCAATTCCGCCATTCCCGCAGGCGAAATATGGTGGGCAGGGGTGGATTCGAACCACCGAAGGCGATGCCGGCAGATTTACAGTCTGCTCCCTTTGGCCACTCGGGAACCTACCCACAATTGCTCCTTAACGGAACAGATCAGAGTATATCACAGACTATATGCGCTCCGCAAGAGGTAACAGAAAATTTAATGAAATTTCGCGCTTTACCTGACCACGATTTCTCCCAGCACTTGCCCGACGGGCTCGCGGATGACCAGCGTGGCGGAGCGGTCGGCGGAGGTGCCGCTCTTGTTGATGACGACGAGATCCCGTCCGGAGAAATACTCGATGAACGAAGCCGCGGGCTGAACGGTCAGGCTCGTCCCCGCTACGATGAGGCAGTCGGCCTGCGAGATCTCTCGGCACGCGCCGATGATGGTGTTCTGGTCGAGGGACTCCCCGTAGAGGACGACGTCCGGCTTGATCACGCCGCCGCACGCGCAGCGCGGGACGCCCGTCGTATTCAGCATATAGTCAAGGTCGTATTTCTTCCCGCATTCGAGGCAGGTGTTTTCATAGACCGTGCCGTGCAGCTCGTAAACCCGCTTGTTGCCCGCCTTGCGGTGCAGACCGTCGATGTTTTGCGTCACGATGCCGCGCAGCCTGTCGGCCTGCTCCAGCTCAAAGAGCTTTTTGTGCGCGGCGTTGGGCTGCGCGTCGGGGAAGAGCATCTTCTCCCGGTAGAAGCGGAAGAAGTCCTCCGTATGGGTATAGAAGTAGACGTCCGACAGGATGGTCTCGGGCGGCACGTCGTATTTCTGGTTGTACAGGCCGTCTACGGAGCGGAAATCCGGTATTCCGCTCTCCGTGGAGACGCCCGCCCCGCCGAAGAATACGATGCGCTTCGCCCGGTCTATGATTTTCTGAAGCTCCGACATGGCGATCCCTCCTCACAAGCGTAAAGGCAGCGCTTTCATTATAACACGAAAGCGCTGCCGGCGAAACGGTCAATTGCGCGATTATTCTATCGTATCATTCAGGGAGGCCTCATCGGAACGTCATCTTTCAAGGAGCGTCAGCAGGTACAGGAACTCTTCCTTGTACGGATCGCCGATGACGGCGGCGCAGGATCTGACGAGCTCAAGCGCCTGCGCCCAGCTCGCCGTGCCCTTCCATTCGCTGTCCCGAAGGAGCATGGCCGTCTCCGCTACGGCGGCGGCAAACTTCATGTTGTCGTCCAGAGCTTCGCCTTCAAGCAGGGTTGCGGGCACGGGCGTCTCGTACAGGCGGCTCACGTCGCCGTCGGGGTCCTTGGCGCGGACGGCTACGGTCAGCATGTCGCCGGACGCGTCCGCGGCGGGCGCCGCCGCGGCGTAGCGGCTTGTGACTTCGCCGAAGTCGAAGTCGGAATCCGCGGGGACGATTTCATAAAGCGCCGTCACCCGGTGTCCGCTGCCGACCTCGCCGCCGTCCACCGCGTCGTTTGCAAAGTCCTCAGCCGCCAGGATCCTATCCTCGTAGCCGATGAGACGATACCCGCGCACGTACGCGGGGTTAAAGTCCAGCTGCAGCTTGACGTCCTTGGCGACGGTGTTGAACGTGCCGCCCGCCTCCGTCACCAGGGCGCGGCGCGCCTCGTAGATAGTGTCGATGTACCAGCAGTTGCCGTCGCCGTAGTCCGCCAGCGCTTCCATCTTGTTGTCCTTGTAGTTGCCCATGCCGAAGCCCAGGCACGTCAGCGAAACGCCGCTCTGCTTTTTCTCCGTGACCAGGCGGGCCAGGTCGCCCTCGCTGGTGAGGCCGACGTTCAGGTCCCCGTCCGTTGCGAGCAGGATACGGGTGACGTCGCCCTCTTTGCGCACCCTGTCGATCACGTCGTAGGCCCGGAGCAGGCCGGCCGACCCGTTGGTGTAGCCGCCCGCCTCGAGTTCGCTGATGGCTGCCATGATGGTCGTCTTCTCGCTGGCGGGCACGCCCTCCAGGACGACCTTGTCGCTTGAGGCGTACGTGACGATGGACACGGTATCCCTCTCAGTCAGCGTCTCCAGGAGGAGCAAGAACGCCCTCTTGACCAGGTCGAGCCGATCTTCACCCTCCATGCTGCCGGACGTGTCGATCAGGAACACCAGGTTGTACGGCGGGCGCTCCTCTTCGGGGACGGCGGCGGCCTGCAGCCCCACCTGCAGAAGGCGGGTCTTCTCATTCCACGGACAGGGCGCGCAGCTGACGGTCACGCCGAAGGGGGCGTCGCCCTCAGGCTGGGCGTAGTCGTAGTGGAAGTAATTGATCATTTCCTCCACGCGGACGCTGTCCGGCGGGACGGGCTGCCCCTCCAGCACGCGCCGCCTGAACTGGGCGTAGGACGAGGTGTCCACGTCCGCCGCGAAGGTGGAAAGGGGAGATGATGCTACGCTGATAAATCCGCTGCTGTCGAAGTGCGTGTACTCGTCGGTGTTGAACCAGTCTTCATCCCAGGCGCCGCCCGCCTCCGGCTCACGCGTGGCAGGCACGGCGGGCAAACCGGTGGTCATCGGCATATAGGCGTCGTAAACCTCTTCCACGTAGACGTTTTCGGGTTCATCTTGCGCCCTGAGCACGTTGGGGGCGAAGAGCGCGTCCCAGGTCACGTGGTCCGCCATGCCCGTCTCCAGCAGATTGTTTTGACGCTGAAACCAGAGGACGGCGGCCTCAGTGTCATCGTCATAGGTGTCGCCCGGTTCGCGGCTCAGGAAACCCAGCTCGAACAGGCGCTTCTCGAGGGTGAGGACGGCGTCGCCGCTGTCGCCCTTTTTCAGAATGGGCGTCGCTTCAGCCCACGCCGCGGCCTGCGCCAGCAAAAGACAGACAGCCAGCAGACAGGCGATGATCCTTTGTTTCATGCCAAAGCCTCCTTTATGTTCAGTTGTCGGTTATGAGAATCAATTGTTGCGCGCACTGGATAAGACTCAAGCAAACAAAAAAAGTTCCATTTGCGGCTGGAGCAGATTTGTGAAGCCAGCTGCATTCTCTTTGAAATCTATGATTAGGATACCTCTGGCAAATAATACAGCTACTACTTCTGATAATGCTTTACGCGCCGTCGCCCCGACCCAGCGCGTGACGGAATCCTTTTACATGGCTTCTCTATGACAGCGACCGGTTCGGGAAGCTGCGGCAAACGATCTTCGGGAACGGACAGGGTATAGAGAAGAAATACGACCGGTACGGCAGGGATATCGGGACATATCGGGACGAAGCTCGTCGTCCGGAACGGAAATATCATAGAAGATGTTGAAACCGGTTGGCGATACGAGTATAATTATGGGAGCAACGGACAGATCGCGAAGCTGTGGGACAACAACCTGCGGCGGGAGGTATGGAACGAGTTCGACGAGGCCAACCGCCCGATAAGGCTAACGGAAACCACGACGGACGGAACGCTTCTGCGGCAGACGCGCCTCAGCTACAGCGCCACGGAGCGCCCGGAGGACTATGCCGA
>JAFRLF010000036.1 GCA_017431365.1 Clostridia bacterium
CTGCTCTTCAAGTTTGTCCTGCAGCGGATGGAACGGGAGCACCATGTGAGCTCTGTCGGAGATCTTGAAGTTCACCGGCGTGATGCTGACGCCCTTTTCGCGCACGCGCTGCATTTCTTCACTGATATGCTTGAGATCTATGACTGTGCCCGCGCCAAGAAGGTTGATCTTCTCCGGACGGAAGATGCCGCTGGGCAGGAGGTTCAATTTAAACTCGCCAAATTCGTTGATGACGGTATGTCCCGCGTTGTTGCCGCCCTGATAGCGGATGATGACATCGTATTGCTCGGCCAGGTAATCGACCATGCGGCCCTTTCCCTCGTCGCCCCAGTTGATGCCGACAATTGCGCAATGTGACATATACTAACACCTCTCTGGATTAATGAGACTCGTGTTTATTCAGGATGGCTGAGCGCCGATCCGCAGACAATGATAACAAAATCCGTGGGCCTTCACAAGTCGCGCGCCTTTGTTTTTACAGAATATTCCCGTTAAGACCGAATGAAAACGATCTTCTTAGCGCAATGTTTGCTGTTTCCGCGCGGTGGCGCGGCGGTTTATTTTGCGGTCAGACCGAGTTTGTAGAGAGCTTCAAGCACAGTCTCGACGCCGATGACGCGCAGACCCTCGGGAAGGGTGATGCCCCGAAGGCTCCTCTTCGGTACGACGGCCTCCGTAAAGCCGAGCCTGGCGCATTCGATGAGTCGGCGTTCAGGCTGGCTGATCGGCCGGATTTCACCGCCGAGGCCGACTTCCCCCATGACGACCAGCCCGCTGTCGATGGGACGGTTCCTTAGCGCCGAGACGACGGAGCAGCAGAGAGACAGGTCGGCGGCCGGCTCGTCCAGCGTTATGCCGCCCGCAATGTTGATGTATACGTCCTGATTGTAGAGCGGAGCGCTCGCCCGCTTTTCAAGCACGGCGAGCAGCAGCGCCAGACGCCCGCTGTCCACGCCGCTGGCCATGCGCCTCGGGTTGCCGAAGACCGTCGTAGCGACAAGAGCCTGCACGTCGACGAGCAGCGGGCGCGTACCCTCGATGGCGCAGTGCACCACGGAACCGGACTGTCCGCGCGCCCTCTCGCTGAGGAGGATGTCGCTCGCATTGCTGACCTCGCGCATGCCTTTATCGGACATCTCAAACATGCCGAGCTCGTTGACGGAGCCGAATCGGTTCTTGATGGCTCGAAGGAGCCTGTACTGGTGCTGACGGTCTCCTTCGAAGTAGAGCACGGCGTCCACCATATGCTCCAGCACCATCGGCCCCGCGATGGCGCCCTCTTTGGTGACGTGACCGACGAGCATGACGGCGCAGCCGCTGTTCTTGGCATAGCGCATGAGGACAGACGTGCACTCCCTGACCTGGGAGACGGAACCGGGGGCGGATGACATGTCGGGTTTGTACATCGTCTGGATCGAGTCCACGATCATCAGCTGGGGGGCGAGCTTAATCACGTGCTCGGAGACATTGTTCATATCGTTTTCGGGCAGGACATAAAAGCTGTCCGAACATGCTCCCAGCCGGTTGGCGCGCATCTTGATCTGGCGGGAGGATTCCTCGCCGGAGACATAGAGCACCCTTCGGCCCTGCGCAGCGGCGTAGGCGGAGACCTGTGTCAGAAGGGTGGACTTGCCGATGCCCGGGTCGCCGCCCACCAGGACGAGAGAACCCTCGACGATGCCGCCGCCCAGCACGCGGTCCAGCTCGCCGATTCCGCTGGAATATCTGAGCATCGTATCGTCCGGGATTTCATCGATGCGCATCGGCTCTGCGCCGTGGCCGGGCTCCCTCTTCAGTTTGAGCGGCGCGTCGGTCTGAACGGGCGCGGCCTGCTGCTCTGTCAGGGTGTTCCAGCTGCCGCAGTCGGGACAGCGCCCCAGCCACCGGGGCGTTTCGTACCCGCATTCGGAACACACATAGACGGTCTTTGCCTTTGGCATGATGAAATCCTCCAGAACGGTTGATGATAAAGGAACGGTCAGAAAATGGGTTTTTGCGATACCAAGAAAACGCCGGCGGAACGCTCGATTCTGCCGGCGGAGGAGATAGGCTATATCTTATTTGTTCAGGCTCTCGAGCAGGTCGTCGATCGTCTGACCCTTGTCGCGCAGCGCGTTCATGAGTGTTTCCACCTTCTGCTTTTCGGCGCGCTTGATGTCACGGCGTTTAGCGATGGCGGCGCGGCGCTTTTCGGCGGCCTCTTCCGGTGTCAGGCGGACGCGCTCGCCGCTGGCGGCCCGGTTCATATTGTTGATCAGGCGCTCGCGCTTGGCGATGGTCTTCTCCAGCTGCTCCTGGTTTTTGGAGAGGGTCTCAGTGCGCTCGGCCAGAAGCTTCGCCGTCTTGTCGATCAGCTCGGATCGCTCGGCGATCAACTTCTGAAGCTTTTCGATTTTCACATCGGCGGCGTCAATGCGCTCCTGATAAGAGGGATAAGGTTTGCGGGCCTTCTTGACAGTTGTGGTTTCGGTTGCCTTTGCCTTTTTCGCCATGCTCATCAACTCCTGCTATAAATATGATTACATTATACACAAAAACGATAAAGTTGCAAGCGACATATCCGTCAAAATTGAAAAATAAAGGAAAATTAATAGTTTGGATGCGATGCAGAAGGTAAAGCAGTCAGCGTTTCACGCTGTTATTGCGTGTTTTGGAACAGACGCTGTGTTTATCGTGTGCATTATAGCCGATATTTCGGTTCTTTGCCGCTGCGGAATGTCATCATCATCTCGTTTGTCAGGCTGAAATCGCTTCTTTGTCCGGTAATGTCATCGCGGGAAACCCATACGGCTTCCTTTAGTTCATTGCGGTCCAACCTGACGGTCGGGTCGCCGTCCACGTCGCAGTAGAATCCGGCCAGGATGTCGTCGACGATGCCCCACGGCTGAGACTTATAGTAGCGGATGTTTGTGACATTCAGGCCGACTTCTTCCATGACTTCACGCCTGACAGTCTGCTCGAGGGTTTCCCCGATCTCCGTGAAGCCCGCGACGAGGGCCCAGTCGCCAAAGCCGCTTGCGTATCGAGTCAGCAAAAGCCGGTCTCCGTCTGTCACGCCGACAATCACGGCCGGAATAAGGCGGGGGTAAATGCGCCGCCCGCATTTCGGACAGACGAGCGCCCGCTCGTCGGGCGCGGGCTGCGTGGGAGAAGAGCACCGCCCGCAGTAGACATTGTCCCTGTACCAGTTGCGGAGCTGGAACGCCGTCCAGACCGCAAATACGCGTTCCTTTGGGCCTGAGACGACGCCGCGCAGTTCCCGCGGCGCGACACTATGCCACCGCCCCGCGGGCGCGGGCAGCCTGTCCGCCAGCCAGCAGGCCCGGCCGTCGAGGCGAAAAAGGAATGTGAGGGATTTGGCGTCAGCTTCGTTTTCGAGCGCGGGAAGGATGAGTTCGCCCCCGTCGGTCCGGCACAAAACGCCGTCGTCCGTAAAACAGAAGATCGCGTCTCCGAGCGCGGGACGGGTTTCGGGTTCGTAGGCGTTGCGCAGTTCATGCGGGCCGATATCCTGTATCATGGTTTATCCTCACTTATAAAGACCTATCAGGCCAGCGCCTTTTTTCGGAAGGGGGCGCCTGGCTTTTCATATAATAAAACATATACTGCTGCATGAGTCCGGCGTCTTCTCCGAACAGGGGGAAGGGATTCTCGCCGCCGAAGTGTGTGTCTATGACGCGCCGGATCCAGACGTCCACAGGCGCGGCCGCCGTCCTGCCGTAGGCGTACAGCGCGACGCAGCTGGCGACCTTGATTCCCACGCCGTGTAGCGATTGAAGACGGGCCATGAGATCATCGTCGCTGAGAGAGGCGAGAGATCCTAGATCGAGGCCGCCGCTCAGCACCGCGCAATGCGCCTCGGCCATGTAAGCCGATCGGTATCCCATGCCCAGTTCCCGAAAGTCGTCTGTGCAGCAGCCTGTCATCTGCGGCGGCGTGGGAAAGAAGCTAATCTCTGTCCCGCTTAAAACCGTCCGCCGCCCCCAGCGCGCGGCGATCGCCTCGACGCCGTGGCTGATGGCTGGGATGCTTTTGCGCTGTGAGAGGATGAACGTCATCAGCGTTTCCCACGGATCCTGCCGCAGCACACGGATGCCCCGGCCGAAGTCCATCGCCGTGTCGAGAAAGGGGAAGCGGTTTTTGTGTTTCGCTCGGAGGGCGCCGTAATTCCGGTCAAGGTCAAAGTATGGACGCCAGACGGCGTCCCATTCTGTCGCGCCGCACGACACGTCGTAGAGGTCAGCGCCCAGCGCCCTGATGAGGACGGCGTGTTCTCCCGTGACGAACAGCCATGCGTCCGGGTCCAGGGCTCTCGCGCGGAAACACTGTCCGCTGTGCGCGATCTTCGCCATGTCGAAGTCGTCCGCGATCGTAACGGTCATCATGGGTCACCTCGTGGAAGAGACGCCGCGGTATGCTCAACGGCCTGCGAACATTTCCTGACCGAAGGCCGAGAAGGCGCTGACGCGGCTGCCGAGTTCAGGCCAGGCCGTGACGGACTTGGCTGTGAACAGGCCGTCGTCGGGACAGGCGGTGGCGCGCCATTCGTGGGCGATGAGCGCCCACGTCGCGTCGTAGAGGTTGCGGAAGGCCGGGTCGCGCTGCGCCTCGCACACGAAGGACTGGCGCGGCGAATTGATGTCCTCGCCGCTGATCTGGAAAAGGCCGTGCCCTTCGCAGAGAGAGCGGATCCTGTCAAGCTGGGCTCTCGTGTTGCGGGAGGGCATGTAGGTCACGGCTCTGTAGCCCAGCTTTTTGAGGTAGGGGATGAGCTCGTCGAGATAGTCGTCCTCGAACTTCTGAGCGCGCTTGTCGCCGGTGACGGAGTCTCCTACGTCTCCCAGATAGGCGTAAGCGGATATCGCGCCCACCCGCTCGGAGAGCGCGAGCACTTCCCTGACGTCGGGGCACTCGTCCGTGGCGTCGATATAGAACCGGCTGATGAGCGTCGACTTGATCCAGCCCAGCAGGTCGTACATCATATGGGGATTATTCTCGTCGAGCAGATATCCTTCGATCTTCGCGGAGAGCGGGAGATTCATGGTTTCCCGGATGAAGCTGACCAGCGGCTGGCCTTTGCCGATCTTTTCAATCATCTTATAGGCCAGAGCGCTGGAAATATGGCGCTCGGTGACGCTGCCGCCGTTTGCGTACTGCGAGAGCGGCAGTACGTCGCGCTCAAAATCAAGGCTGATGCCGTATTTATTGAGCAGTTCGTTTACGGCGCTTACCATCGCGCGGTTGCGCACGTTGCGCAGCGCCCTGTACGGCGCGAAAAACTCCGAGACGAGTTTGACTTTGTTATGGGGTATGCCGTGCATCGCCATGTAAGCGATGGAATCCTGATCCGGATTGTTGATGCGCCGCCCCGCGAACGGCGTCCTGCGGAAGCTGACCCTGCACTCCGTTCCGATGGTGGCTCCCATCCCCGCGATGCCGGCCGCCGTCAGGAATTCCTCGGCGCCGCCGATGCTGTCGTGGTCCATCAGACCGCATGTGCAGAGGCCGGCCTGCCGGGCAAAGTACACGGCTGCGGTCGGGGAATAGGGCGAGAAGGAATACGTCGTGTGGATGTGGTTGTTGACGTCCTGACCGCGAACGGGCTCCGGCTCCGTCTGTATGAGGCGTTTTAGATTTTCCAGCCGTTCCGGCGCGTTCAGCAGTTCGAGGATCTGATCACGATTCAGGGGCATGAGCATCTTCTCCTTTGGTGAACTTGTCCTGGTATTCTTCGTAAATCTGTTCGCAGTTTTTGTCGTAATCGCGCGACATGTTGTGCGCGTGCTTTTCGGCGTAGACGGCGCTGAATTCCTCGGGCGTGACGCCGTAGCAGGTCATGACGTCTTCCATGAACATCCAGATGTCGCAGAGTTCGGAGATAAAGGCTTTGCGCAGCGTGCCGTCGTTCATGACGGCGTCGTCTCCGAACTTTTTAATGACGGAGATGGCCTCGCCCAGCTCTTCGACCATCCACAAAAGGTTGTAGTGGCCGTTTTCCGGGATCTGAGGCCGCCATGAATCCCTGTATTTCTCGTGCAGCTGCGCCTGCATGCGCCGCATCTCGGACAGGCTCAGTTCCTTCACGCCGATCATGCCTCCCATACCGCTCTGTGGACAATGCCCCGGATCGGTCAGCCGCCGACATTTTCAAACAGGTCGTTTTTGAGGCGGTCGTCGCCGATGACGGTCCGGATCAGTCCGAAGGCCTTGTTGTTATACGTCTCACCCTGTCTGTTCATGGACGCGTTTCTGGATTGGGAACCGTATTTGCCGAAGGCTACGGTGGCCCTCTGGGTCGCTGTCATATTGCCAAGCGCCTCAAGGGGCTCGTCGTAGGCGTCCATGACGAGGGCGTTGCCCTCATAAAGATGGACGTATGTCTTCAGCGGATCCCACAGACCATAGGTTGATATGCTCTCCTCGTAGGAGGTTTCGTCGGCGGCCAGCATGACGGCTCTGCGCACGACGTAGCTTGTCAGCTTGCGCAGGTTGTCTCCGCCCTCGCCGTCGATATCGGGCGCCACGACGACGTCGGGCTTATAGCGCCTGAGGAGGCCGACGACCTTCTCTTCGCACACGTCGAGGCCCCATTCGGAGACGACCGTCTCGTAATTGCGCGACGTGGATTCGCTGAATCCCAGGAAGATCGGGTGGTACTCGACGCCCGCGGTCCACATGGCGTCCAGAGCTTCGCTGTAGCGGGCGCGCCCGCCGTCCGACATATAGACGACGGCGACTGTCTTGCCCTGCGCCGCGTAGTAGGGTATCGTTCCGCCGTAATACAGCAGCTCGTCATCCTCGTGCGCCGCGAACAGCATGATGTCGACCTTGTCCGGCAGCGGCTTCCACATCTGAGTGACGGGAGAGACGTTGCCCTTTTCCAGAACGGTGACTTCGGCAAGGCCCGCCTGCGTGTCCGGCGTGGCGATGACGACGGTCCGCGTCTGATCCGTCAGCTCATAGCTGTACGAGATCATGCCCTGATCGTTGGTTTCGTTGATGGTCTGCGTGGTGTGGTTGGCCTCGTCCCTGAGGACGATGTTGAACGCCGTGGGGGCCGTCTGCCATTCCAGCGCCAGCAATGCGCCCGTCCTGCCGTCCGGCAGCGATATGGTCAGCGTGTCGCTGTCAGACTCGGCGAACCAGGCGGTGTTGTAATTGTTGTCGGTGGCATAGGTGGCCCGGCCGGATGAGGCGGCCAGGATGCAGTCGGAGGTCATGCTCGACGTGCTGCCCGTCTGTCCGGCGATATAGAATTCATGTTCGAGCACCGTCAGCGAGTCCATGCTGCTTGCGGCGAAAATCGTCAGCTTCTTCTCGCCCGCGGGCAGGCGTGAGAAGGGCAGGTCGTTGTCGAGCTCCGCGAAGTTGAACGCAAGCATGTTCTCCTCGCGCTCGAAGTTTCTGACGGCCGTCGCCACGGTCTCCATGGTGCGCAGGTCGTCGATGTCGACTTCGACATATGTCAGGGGCACATTGCTTGTGATGGTGCCCCGCATCGTGAAGGACTCGCGCCGTTCAAGGACGTCGGGCAGGACCATGTCGGAAAGCTGAACCTCAAGCGGGTCTTCCTGGATGACTTCTATCTGATCGGTATAGGTCTCCGTCTCGAGAAGACTCGCGAGCACATAGCCGATGTTGCCGTTGAAGGATATTTTGTACCATTCCTCGTTGGACATGTCCAGCACGCGGACGGTGTCGCCGGGAGATACCCGCGTGACGACCCCGTAATTTGTAGAGGGGCCGCTCCGGACGTTGACCGTCATTCCCGCGGTGACGACGCCGGTCGTGACCTCGGCGTCTCTATAATAAGCGGGCGTCGGCTCGTCCGTGGCGAGACAGACGCCGAACAGGAGCAGCGCACACATGGCCCACGCGCACAGTTTTCGGGCGCATGCAAAGGTTTTCATATCATTTATCCTCCTGACAGGGCGTTTCATGAACGCGAAAAGAATCAAAAAAGATGAGTTAACTCAAATCGTCTACGCAGAGTTTAGCACATCTTTTGTCGTAATTCAACCACGAGATGCGTCGCTTAGACAAAGTTGGCGTCTCCGTATCCCATATGGTCAGCCCTTGGGAACGCCGTCGGGCATAGCGCGCCGACGAAGGGCGCGGCGGACCCGGTTGATGTGGCGTTCGAAATCGCCCCCATCGAGCAGCTCGGTCATCAGGTACTGCTCGAGCGCGGGAACGGGACAGGAGTAAAATCCGATCCGCTCCCGGAAGAGGTCAGTCAGCGGATCGGGCAGCGCCATGTACGCCATGCGGATGGCCGGTGAGACGGTGTGTGAGAAGGTGTTCAGGTATATGACGTTGCCCCTGTCTGACTGGGAGAACAGGGTCTCCTCGTGCTTGCGCATGAGGGAGAATTCCGCGTCGAAGTCGTCCTCGACGATGTAGCGGTCAGCGGTATCGGCCCAGCGGAGGTAAGCCGCGCGCTTTGAGGCGCTGGCTGTGACGCCGCTCGGGAAACTGCGGAACGGCGTCACGTGGAGAACTGACGCCCCCGTCTGTAAAAGAGCTTCCGGCATGATGCCGTCGTCTCCCAAGGGAAGGAGATCGCAGGTCACGCCCTTCGCGGTGTAGACCTGCTCGATCATGTGGTAAGACGGGGATTCGATGCCGAATACCCTGTCGTTTCCCAGCGATTCGACGATCAGGCCGTAGAGGTATTCCGCCCCTGACCCCACATAGATCTGTTCGGGCCTGACGTAAACGCCCCGGCTGCGCGCCAGATAGCGCCCGAGCGCTTCCCGGAGATATATAAGGCCCTGATTCGGCGATTTTACGAGAATCTCTTCAGCGTGATCCGAAAGGACGCGGCGCACCGCTTTCGCCATCACGGAATAGGGGAAAGGCGCTGTCTCGCTGTCGGTGTGCGCGGCGTGCGCCATTTTGGGCGCGGACGCCCTGCCGCCCGCGTAGACCTCGTCGACCCGATAGCAGACGTAGTAGCCGCTCCGTGGCCTTGCTTCGATATAACCTTCCTGGAGCAGGAGTTCGTAGCTGTGATTGACCGTGACGACGCTGACGCCCCGTTCGGCTGCCAGTTCACGCCGGGAGGGCAGCTTCTCGCCGTACAGGCGCGCGCCGGACGCGATCTCCGTACGCAAATCCCCGTATATGCGGAGGTATTTCTTTTCTGACGGTTTCATCTGGTCTTATTATTTTGTTCCTTTCTGGTACTTTTCGTATGCTCAAAGACAGTATATACTCTTTGCATACGACAGTCAAGAAAGGATGATGAACATGTCGGACAGGAAAAGCGCGCCGGATATGACGTACCGGATCACTTTTGCCGCGATGATGGCGGCGATGATATTTGTCGTTACGATGTTTCGGTTTCCCCTTCTCGGGTCAAAAGTTCACTTTGCCAACGCGGTCTGTCTGTTGAGCGGGATGCTGCTCGGCCCGATGACGGGCGGCGTCGCCTCGGGCCTCGGATCGGCGATCTACGACGTCTATGGCGGATATGATTTCGTCGGCGTTCTGATCACGTTTGTCAGCAAGTTTGCGATGGGCTATGTCACGGGCCTCATCATGCAGAAGTGGGAGAGCCCGTCGCTTCCGGACGCGGCGAAGACCGTCGTAGCCGGCGTCGACGGCGCGATCACGTATGTCGCTCTGTATATGCTGAAGACTTTTATCTATCAGCGATATGTCTACGGCTTTGCGATGGACGCCGTCGGCGCTACGATGATATCCAAGCTCATTCCGTCGCTGATAAACGCCGCTGTGGCCGTTGTCGCCGCGCCGATCTTTTACTACGCGATCAGGCCCGTTCTCGCTAAGACAGGTCTGATAAAACATATGCGGCCCGGCCTGTAACTGACGGACGGCAGCGAGCGCCCGCGGTCTTGATTTAAGGCCGCGGGCGTCCTTTGTTTTGCGGACGCGCCATTCGAGCTCTTGTCGCGCCAAATGTTATATGCTATACTCGTCGGTGACGAACAGAGTGCGGCATGGGAGTTCAGATGTGTTCTGTATAAAACGGCGCTGGCCTGAGCGGGAGATGAAAAAAGTATGACGCGGATCGAACGCCTGCTTCCAAAAAAGACGCTCAGGGTGATAGGCCTGATGAGCGGCACCTCGGCCGACGGCATCGACGCCGCCTTGACAGAGATTACAGGCTATGGTCTGAATACGTGCCTTAAGATGCTGGCGTTTGTGACCTTGCCGTACCCGGAGGAGATACGCCGTCTCATACTGAGTCTGGCTACCGGCGGCGAAGGCGGCAGCCGCAAGCTGTGCCTTTTCAACGCCTTGATGGGGGAACTCAGCTTAAGGGCGTGTCTGGCCGTATGCGAGGTGGCGTCGGTCCGTCCCGAGGAGATCGACCTCGTGGGCAGCCATGGACAGACGCTCTATCATCAGCCGACGGCGGTGGAGTTCGCCGGATATCAGGTCCGGGGGACGCTCCAGCTCGGGGAGGCTTCGGTCATCGCGGAGGGACTGGGTTGCCCGGTCGTCAGCGACTTCCGCGTGCGCGATGTGGCCGCAGGCGGTCAGGGCGCGCCGCTGGTGCCCTATACGGAATATCTCCTGTACCGGCAAAAAGACCGGACGGTGGCCCTTCAGAACATCGGCGGGATCGGCAATCTGACGCTTCTGCCCAGAAACGGAGGCCCTGATCAGACGTTGGCCTTCGACACGGGACCGGGGAACATGGTCATCGACCAGATCGTCGAACGCATGACCGGTGGGCTGCGGCATTACGACGAGGGCGGACAGATGGCCGCGCGCGGGCGCGTCGATCAGGGCCTGCTCGGCCTTATGCTCGGAGACCCCTGGCTCAGCCTTCCGCCGCCGAAATCGACGGGACGCGAGGCTTATGGCGCCGCTTACGTCGACGAGATCATGAGAAAAGGCCGGGAGACGGGACTGGCGGATATCGACATCCTGGCGACGGCGACGCGCTTCACGGCGGAATGTGTCGCCCTGGCGATCGAGCGCTTTTGCCCCGTCAGACCGGACGTACTCATCCTCGGCGGAGGCGGCGCAAGAAATCGGACCCTGGTCTGTCATATACGTGACGCCGTTTCTGCGCCGGTTTTCAGAAATGAAGACCTGGGTTACAACAGCGACGCCAAGGAAGCCATCGCCTTCGCGATCCTGGCCAACGAGTGCGTTCACGACAGCTGCAATAACCTCCCCTCAGCCACCGGAGCGCGCCATCCCGTCGTGATGGGAAAGATCACTCTGTAACCTGTACGGACAGCGACGCGCACTCTGGCGTAATAACACGCATGACATTCATTGAGCAGAAAGGAAATCTGATGAAAAGAACAATACTCATCACCAATGACGACGGCCCGATGGCCGACGGCCTGCGCCGCCTGGCCGTTTGTGCAAGGGAATTCGGCGATGTCTGGATCGTCGCGCCGGAGGCGCAGCGCAGCGCGGCCTCTCACAGCATCACCCTGCATGATACACTGGACGTTCATTCGTTTGACTTCGGGATCCCCGGCGTCAGGGGCTGGGTGTGCAGCGGATCGCCGGCCGATTGTGTGCGCGTCGCGGTGCATTATCTCCTCCCCGCGAGGCCGGACGTCGTTTTGAGCGGCATTAACGATGGCAGCAACGCCGGGACGGATCTTCAGTATTCGGCGACGGCCGGGGCGGCTTTCGAAGCCGCGTTTCAGGGTATCACCGGCATCTCGCTCTCAGAGCGCGCCGCCAAGGCCCATGGGGTGACGGATCTTTACCTTTCCCGCATGCTCGAGCGCTATATCGACGAAAAACTGCCTTGGGACGAGATATTCAATATAAACTTCCCCTCCTGCGATCCAGAGAAGTGCAAGGGTGTACTGACGCATCGTCTGGTTTCATCCGGGACGTTCTATCACGATACGTATAAAAAGACGGCCGATCTCGAGGACGGTGGTATTCGGCTGATGGTGCACGGCACGCCGAACGAGGACGCCGGTCCGCAGGACGACATCACCGCCATCGTTCACGGTTATATTTCCGTGGGCCGGGTCAGAAACGTTTCGACCCCGCTCCGGCCGTAATGTGCCGGACGATATTTAACATTCGGGCGCTTTGCAGAGGAATATTCTCTTCATATAATTAGCTGTGACCTGATGATGGACACACGATTATGGAAAGAGATGATTGCCATGCCGAGCGCCGCCGCTCCCTCAGCCGAAATACTGCGAAAAATTGGTGAAACGGTACCGACACCCTATTACCTCTATGACGAGAAACAGATGCTCGAGCGCGTGCGCGGCCTCCAGGCGGCCTTCGGCTGGAACACGGGCTACAGGGAGTACTTCGCGGTCAAGGCCACGCCCAACCCCGTCATCCTGGCCCTCCTGAAGAGGGCGGGCTGCGGCGTGGACTGCTCGTCTCTTGCGGAACTCGTCATGGCCGAGCGCGTCGGCTTCACCGGCGACGAGATCATGTTCTCCTCAAACGAGACGCCTGCGGAGGAGTACGAGTATGCCCGCGGGCTGAACGCCGTCATCAATCTGGATGACATAACGCATATTGACTACCTCGCGCGGCACGGCGGCATACCGGAGAGAATCTGTCTGCGGCTGAACCCCGGCGGGGATTTTATCATCGGCAACGCCGTCATGGGTCGACCCGGCGACGCGAAATTCGGCATGACGCGGGATCAGCTGTTTGAGGCGGTGTCGCGCCTGAAGGGCCTGGGCGTCAAATCCTTCGGCCTGCACGCTTTTCTGGCCTCCAACATGACGGACGTGGATTACTATCCGACCATGGCGCGCCTGCTCTTTGAAACGGCGGTGGAACTGCGCCGCGCGTTCGGCGTCAGTTTCTTCATGATGAACCTGTCCGGCGGCATCGGCATACCCTATACGCCTGAGCAGCGGCCCGTGGATATTTCAGACGTGGGCGAGCGGGTGCGCAGGAATTTTTCCGACGCGTTTGCGCCGGTCGGCATGGGCGAGGGTATCGCCGTTGCGACGGAACTGGGCCGTTACGTCACGGGGCCGGTCGGATGGCTCGTCACAAAGGCGATTCATGAGAAGAATACGTACAGGCGCTATATCGGCGTGGACGCCTGCGCGGCGAATCTGATGCGCCCGGCCATGTACGGCGCGTATCATGAGATTACCGTGGCGGGCAAGGAGAATGCCCCGAAGACCGAGGTTTATGACATCGTGGGTTCTCTTTGCGAGAACAACGACAAATTCGCGTGGGACAGGCCCATGCCGAAGATCGAAACGGGAGATACGCTTATCATTCATGACGCCGGCGCGCACGGCTTTTCGATGGGCTATAATTACAATGGCCGGCTGCGTTCCGCGGAGGTGCTTCTCAGGGCTGACGGGTCGTTTAAGGTGATCCGCCGGGCGGAGACCCTGGACGACTATTTTGCGACGCTCGATTTTCGCCAGATCAACGAGGTGTAGACATGCGGGAGAATCTATCGGTCACGAAGAGAAAAAACCATAATCCGGTGGTGAGATTTGTCTCGGCGGCTCTGCTGGTTATCGCCGCGCTGAGCTTTGCCTATTTCGCCCTACTGTGTATCGGATTGAACACTGTTTCAGCGTTCAACCTGTTCTGGGTCGGCCTGGGATGCGGATGCCTTGTGGTTTACGCGCTTTTGAGGCTTTTGGGCCGCAGAGGCAGGAAGGCGCAGCGCCGGTTCGCTAAAGGACTTCTTGTCCTGGCCTGCGTCGCGCTGGCTTTCGTCCTGTTTGTTGAGGTACAGATCGTCGGGGCTTCCTTTGCCGTGCCCAAACCCGGAGCGGATTATCTGCTCGTGCTGGGCGCGCGGGTCAAGGATACGGGGCCTTCAGTGCTTTTGCAGTTCCGCATCGACAAGGCCGAGCAGTACATGAACGAGAACCAGCAGACGCTGGCCATCCTGTGCGGGGGGCAGGGCGCGGACGAGCCTATGTCGGAGGCGCAGGCCATGTACGACGCTCTCGTCGACCGGGGGATCAGCGCGGAACGGTTGATCATGGAGGATCAGTCCGAGAGCACGGCCGAAAACATCCGCAACGCGATGGCCATCATGGAGAATCCGGACGCCTCCGTCGTGATCACGACGACGGGCTATCACGTCTACAGGGCTCTGTATGAAGCCCGGCACGAGGGATTGAAAGACGTCAGCGGCAATCCGGCGCGGTGCGCCTGGTTCACGCCTCTGAATTACTATATGAGAGAGTTTTTCGCCGTCGTGCGGGACTGGATCATCATGAGATAGTTTCGTACCCCGGTCAAGCGGTAGGACGAAATCGAAAGGAAGCGCTGCAATATGGATTACGAAGGACGCCTCAACGCCGCGATGGAAGCCGCCAGACAGTCGGGCGCCATGCTCGTTCGTCGTGAAGGCTTTCACACCGACAGAAAAGCCGCCAAGGACTTTGTGACCGATATGGATCGGGCGTCGGAGCGCATCATAATAGATAAGCTGAACGCTTTGTATCCTGAAGACGGCTTCTTCGGCGAGGAAGGCGGACTGCGCCGCGAGGCGGACGGCATGTGGGTCATAGACCCGATCGACGGCACGACGGATTATGTCAAGAATCAGCCCCTTTACACCATCTCCATCGCGTACCTGTATAAGGGCGAAGTGATGGTCGGGGTCGTGTACGCGCCCGCTCTGGATGAGATGTACACCGCGATATCGGGCCGGGGCGCCTTCATGAACGGGAAGCCGATCTCCGTTTCGTCGGAGAGCGACCCGTATGCCGCCGTCGCGTCTGTGAGCTTCGTGCACAACGTGCCCGATGTGGCGAAGATCGTCCTCCCGCAGCTAACGGCGCTGGTCTTTCAGGTCAACGATTTCAGACGCACCGGTTCGGCGGCGTTTGACCTCTGCGGCGTGGCGAGCGGGCGGTTCGAGGCGTTCCTGGAGCCGTGTCTGCACCTTTATGACATCGCTGCCGGCGTGCTCATCGTCCGCGAGGCGGGCGGCGTTGTGACCGGCTGGGACGAGGGAGACGACCCCCTCGTGTCGGGCAATGTCCTGGCTACGAACAGCCTGATGCACGGCTTTTTTGCCGAGAGGCTGACGCTGAAGGGGCCGGCATGCTGAAAAGTCAGACGAAGTACGCGGCGCTGCTGCTACTGACGGCGTTTATCTGGGGCACGACATTCGTCGCTCAGCGCGCGGGCATGGACAGCGTCGGGCCGATGACGTACATCGCGTGCCGGATGCTGCTGGGCAGCGCGGTACTGCTCCCGGTCATCCGCATGCGCGGGCGGCGGTCCGCTTCTTCGAAGACGGCGCGTCCGGATCGGCGGTCGCTGTGGCTGTGGGGCGCGATCTGCGGAACGGTGCTGTTCTTCGCCAGCCTGCTGCAGCAGATCGGCCTGAAGACGACGAGCGTCGGCAAGGCTGGCTTTATCACGACGCTGTATATCGTGATCGTTCCGCTGCTGGGGCTCATGTTCGGCCGCAGGATCAGCGCGCTCGTCGGCGTGAGCGTCTTGCTGTCCGCCGCTGGATTGTATTTCCTTTGCATGAGCGGCATGAGCGGGATCAGTCCCGGCGACGTGTACTGCCTGTTCTGCGCGCTGCTGTTCAGCGCGCATATACTGCTCGTCGACAAGCTGCCGGAGACGGTTGACGGCGTATCCCTGTCGAGCGCGCAGTTCCTTGTCTGCGGGGTCTGGGGATGCCTGGGGACATTGATCTTCGAGCATCCGACTGTCGGGGGGATCGTCTCCGCCGCCGTACCCATACTCTACGCGGGGGTTTTATCAAGCGGCGTCGGATATACGCTTCAGGTCGTCTCCCAGAGGCATGTGCATCCCACGCTGGCTTCGCTCATAATGAGCATGGAGTCGGTGTTTTCGGCGCTGGCGGGATGGGTCGTCCTCGGACAGGCTCTCGTCGGACGCGAGATCCTGGGCTGCGGACTCATGCTCGCGGCGATCATTCTGGCTCAGCAGCCTGCGGGAGCGGCGGGCAAAACAGGAGGTTGATCTACATGGATTGGATAAAGCTGACCGTGCGCACGACGACCGAAGGCGCCGAGGTGGTCTGCGGCATGTTTATGGGCCTTGGCATCGACGGCGCTATGATAGAGGACGTCTCCGACATCGACGTCAATCAGCGCCCGAACGGATACTGGGACATCCTCGGCGACGATCTGAGGACGCAGTACGAGGACGACGTCAAGGTGTCCGTCTACATACCCGAGGATGACAGGGCGGCTTCGACCGTGACGCGCGCCCGGGCCGCGCTGGCCGCGCTCAGGGAGACGGCTTCGGACGTCGATCTGGGCAAACTGACGCTCGAAACCGGCCGGCAAAGCGATGAGGACTGGGCTGAAAACTGGAAATCCGAGTACAAACCCTTCCGGCTGGGAGAGCATTTCGTCATCAAACCGACGTGGGAGGATTATGATCGGCAGCCGGGCGACAGGATCATCGACATCGACCCCGGAATGGCGTTCGGCAGCGGGACGCACGAGACGACGGGGCTCTGCACCATGCTGATCGAGAAGTATGTCCGTCCTGGCCAGTCCGTATGCGACGTCGGAACGGGCACCGGCATTTTGGCCATGGCGGCGGCGCTCATGGGCGCCCATCCCGTCAAGGCCTCGGATATCGATCCCATGGCCGTTCGCGTCGCCCGCGAGAACGTCGCGCTGAACGGGCTGGACGGCGTCGTCGAAGTCGCGGAGGGCGATCTGCTTTCCGTGGTCGACGAGCCGTTCGACTGTATCGTCGCGAACATCATAGCGGACGTCATCGTCGCGATGGCGCGAGGCGCTTTCGATCATCTGAAACCGGGCGGCCTGTTCATATGTTCCGGCATTGCGACGGAGCGGCGCGCCGAAGTCGAGTCGGCGCTGTCCAGAGCGGGTTTTGACGCGCCGGAAGTCCACACCCGGGGCGAATGGGTGGCCATGGCCGCCCGCCGGCCTGGCGAAGCGAGGGCCTGACATGCACCGCTTTATCGTGGACGAGGCGCCCCTGGCCGGACGGGTCGATCTCCCGGAGGAAGAAGCGCAGCACGCGATCAAGGTGCTGCGCCTGAGGCGCGGCGATAAGATCGAGTTAACGGACGGCCGCGGCCGCCTGTATGCGGGAAGGATTTCGGAGATCGACAAAAAGCGCGCGAGCGTGGAGCTTCAGGGAGAACGCCCTTCGCGCGAGTCGAACCTGCGCTTGGCCGTGTATATGGGCTATCCGAAGGCGGAAAAACTCGAGCTGATCGTTCAGAAACTGACGGAATTGGGCGTCGTTCACATCGCGCCCGTGATGATGACCAGATCTGTCGCGCGGACGCAGGATTTTTCGAACCGAGGACAGAGACTCGAGCGCATTGCGCGCGAAGCGGTCAAACAGTGCGGCCGAAGCGTGATCCCGGAGATCGACGCGCCGGTTCAGTGGGACGAGGCCTTGCGGCAGATGGCCGCCTGCGACCTGGTCCTCGTGCCGTGGGAGGAAGCTAGAGCCAACAGATTGCGCGATCTGCGCGAACGCTATCCGCAGGCGGTGCGCATCGCCATCGTCATCGGGCCGGAGGGCGGCATGACGACGGAGGAAATCTCGCGGCTTGAAGAGGCCGGCGCTCTGTCGCTGACCCTTGGGCCGAGGATCCTGCGCGCGGAAACCGCGGCGATATCCGCCGTCAGCGCCGTCATGACCCTTTGGGGAGATATGTAATACCGCCGTGAATAATAGTTGGGAGATCGTGTGACATGCCGACCATTGCCGCGCATACATTGGGCTGTAAGGTGAATCAGTACGACACCGAAGCCATGCTCGAGCTGTTTGAAGGCGCGGGATACAGAATCGTCCCCTTTGACGCGGAGGCGGACATTTATCTCGTCAATACCTGTACGGTGACGGGAACGGGGGACAGCAAGTCCCTGAAGCTCATCCGCCGCCTGGGACGCGAGCATCCGAAGGCGCGCTTGATCGTCACGGGCTGCATGGCTCAGCGCGATCCCGCCTCGCTGAACCTGCCCGGCGTTTGCCTGATCGTCGGAACGCGGGAGCGGGGGCGCGTGGTCTCGCTGTACGAGGAGGCCGCGGCGTCCGGGAAGACGCGGTGCGCCGTGTCCAGCCTGAAAAACGCGCCCTTCGAGAATCTGCGCGTCACGAGACACGAGGGCAAGACGCGCGCGGTCATGAAGATACAGGAGGGCTGCGACCGCTTTTGCAGTTACTGCATCATTCCCGCGGTCAGGGGCGGCGTGCGCTCCATGCCCCTTGAGCAGGTGCGGGCGGAGGCCGAGCGCCTGGCGCAGTCCGGGTATCGGGAGCTCGTCGTGACGGGCATTCACCTCGCCAGCTACGGGCGGGAACTGGGCGCCGACCTTGTCGACGCGCTGAAGGTCATCCATGGCGTAGACGGCGTGGAGCGGATCCGTCTCGGTTCTCTTGAACCGCTGACTGTGGACGACCGGTTTATCGAAGCTCTCGACCGTATGCCGAAGCTTTGCCCGCAGTTTCACGTGGCGCTGCAGTCCGGCTGCGACACAGTCCTCAAGCGGATGAAGAGGAGATATGACACCGCTCAGTACACTGACGCCGTGACGAGGCTGAGACGCGCGCTGCCGCGCTGCGCGGTCACGACCGACGTGCTGACCGGCTTTCCGGGCGAGACCGACGAGGAGGCCGAGGCCACGCTGCGCTTTGTCGAAAAGATAGCCTTTGCCAGGATACACGTGTTTCCCTACTCGAGGCGAAAGGGTACGGTGGCCGATCTTTTGCCAGATCAGGTTCCGGAGCCGGTAAAGAAGCGGCGGTGCGAGCAGCTCATCCGCCTCGGGAACAAATTGGAGTGCGATTACGTCTCAAAGACAGTCGGAACGGTTCGGAAGGTTCTGTTTGAAAACGCCTCGGAAGGGTTTACCCCGGAATATGTGCGCGTCAGCGCTCAGGGCGAGGCGGGGCGCATATTGCCTGTGCTGATCACGTCGGCGGAAGGTACGCTCGCTCGGGGCCGTGTTCTGGACCGGACGGCGCAATTGAAAGGAGCGTTTGATGCCCATGGAGGATTGCCTGTTCTGTAAGATCATCGCCGGCGATATTCCGTCGGCCAAGGTCTTTGAAAACGATGAAGTGTTCGCGTTTCGCGATATCAACCCGCAGGCGCCGGTTCACGTGCTCATCGTGCCAAAAAAGCATGTCGCCAATGTGATCGAGGGCGCTGCGTGCGGCCTGATGAACGCGCTGTGCGGCGCGGCGGCTCAGATCGCCGCGCAGGAGGGGATCGACAAGACGGGATTCCGCCTCATCACGAACTGCGGTCACGACGGCTGCCAGTCTGTCGGACATCTGCACCTGCACCTTCTGGGCGGGAGACAGCTGTCGGAGACAATGGCGTGATTGTGAACAAAAGTAGAAATTTGACCAAATCTCTTGACGTTTGGGGAGTTGTCCGCTATAATAGGCAATGTGTGGCGAACCCCATGCTGCATTGGCTTACAATGCCATCATTCGCGAGGGGAGGGATAACACCGTGTCTGAAGTTCATATTCATGAAAATGAATCACTGGAAAGCGCTCTGAGAAGATTCAAGCGCATGACTGCCCGCTCCGGCATCCTCGCAGAGGCCAGGAAGCGTGAGCATTATGAGAAGCCCATCGTAAAGCGTAAGAAGAAGGCGGAAGCCGCGCGTAACCGCAAGTACTGATTGGTTTTTTCATGATCCAAAAGCCTTTTCACACTTGTGAAAAGGCTTTTAATGAATCTTGGGTTGCCAGCTCGTTGATTATCCTTTTGCCCATTTCGGTTCATTCGATTTCACATCACATACCGGTATCGGGTCTCGTCTTGCTTTGTTCTGTTCTGTTCGCATATTGCCTGTCGTATGTAATGCCGCGGGATTTCTGATTGTTTTTTCGTCGATTCATCCGGTCCGCGCGGCGTCCGAAGGAGAGTCATTTCAATGAAATATCTGGCCTTGCCAAGGCCGCACCCCAACAGCCGCTATCAGGCCGAGGCGCTTCGTCTCATGGAGTCGGAGATCATGGCCTTATGCGAGAAATGCGGCACCTCCTCTTCCGTTGAGATTCAAAGCCGGGCGGGCGTCGACTGGCTCTCGCTGGAGTGCGAGACGCTCACGGCGGCGCAGCTGGAGTGCCTCAGCCATAGCGCGCATCTTTACGTGCTCTTTGAACAGTGCGGCGCGTCCCTCAATCCCATCGTTTCGCGCCGTTGCGCGTATCTGGGCGAGGATCTGCCCGCCGTATTGAAGTACAAGGGAAAAACAAACGAAGTTTTTACCGCGTACATGCTCAATCTGGCGCTCTGCGCCTCCGATTTCGGCTTTGATGACGCCGTTACCGTGCTCGATCCGATGTGCGGCCGGGGAACGACGCTGTTTGAAGCGGCCAATAACGGCTGGTCCTGCGTCGGATTGGACGCGGACCAGGCGGCCGTCGACGAGGCCGGCCGTTATTTTAAAAAGTATCTCGAGTACCACGGATTCAAGCATGAACAAAAGCGCGTGTCCAGAACGATGGCGCAGAAGCGCTCCTGTCAGATGAACGAGTTCACGTACGCCGCCGACGCGGCTTCGTTCAGAGACGGGAGCGGGCGGCGCACGCTGTCCCTGGCAAAACTCGAAGCGCAGGACGTCTCACAGGTGTACCGTCAGCCGCTGTTTCATCTGATCGCGGCCGATCTGCCGTACGGCGTTCAGCACGCGCCGTCCATGAACAAAAAGCGGGGCACAGCCATCGAGGATCTGCTTTACGAGGCGCTTCCTTCATGGACGGAGTGCCTGAGGACCGGCGGCGCTGTCTGCCTCAGCTTCAATGAAAACACTATAAAGCCGGAGATTGTCCGCGGCATGATGTCGGAGGCCGGTCTGGATGTCATGTACGGCCCAGCATATTCAGATTTGCGGCACTGGGTGGAACAGGCGATCACGAGAGACGTCGCCGTGGCGGTCAGGAGATTCTGACGGTTTTAAAGGAGAGATTTTGTGGATTACAAAAAAATGACGATACCTGAGCTCAGAGCCGTCGCTTTAGAGAGGGGCCTGAAGCTGAAATCCGATATGCGCAAGCCTCAGATCATCGAACTGATCACAGCGGCCGAGACGGTAAAGGAGAGCGCCGCCCGCACTGAGGCTTTACCGGCCAGGCGCGCAAAGTCTGTGACCCCAAAGGACGAGGACAGGCCTAAAACACGCGAAAAACGCCGCGTCATCAGCAAGCCGCCGCGATCCGCCGAAGCGCTGCGATCCGCCGAAGCGCCGCGATTCGCCGAGGCACCGCGATCCGCCGAGGCGCCGCGTGACAATAACGACCCGATAAAGGTACAGCCCCCGAAGCCGGAGCAGGCGCCCGAGGCTACTGTTGTCCGCGAGGCTCAGCCTCAGACGCCCGTGGTGCGCGAATCGAAACCGGCCGCGGAGACGCCGGTCGAAACCCCGGAGCCGCAAAGAGTCCAGACGCCTCGGCATGTCGGGCGTGTCTGGCAGCAGGGAGCGCGGGCGGATGATGGACGAAGAGAGCGCACGGGTCCGAGCGACGCGGTTCAGGCGCTCATCAATAGCCCTGACTGCGCGATAGGACAGGGCGTGCTCGAACTGCAGCTTGACGGTTACGGCTTTTTGCGGGCGGAAAACTACCTCCCCGGCGACAAGGATACTTACGTTTCGATGGCTCAGATCCGCCGCTTTGGATTGAAAAACGGCGACTATATCACAGGGAAGACTCGGCCGCAGCGGGAAGGTGACCGTTTCGGCGCGCTGATCTATATCGATACAGTCAATGGAGAACCGCCTGAAAAGGCCATCAGGCGCAAGCCGTTTGAGGATCTGACGCCGATCTACCCCGACGAACGTTTGCGCCTTGAAAACACGGAGAATGAAAGCGACCTGGCTCTGCGGGCTGTGGATCTGATCGCGCCCATCGGAAAAGGGCAGAGGGGATTGATCGTCTCGCAGCCCAAGGCCGGCAAAACGGTGCTTCTAAAAAAGATCGCCAACGCGCTGACGGCGAACTATCCGGAGATTCAGCTCATTGTCCTCCTCATCGACGAAAGACCCGAAGAGGTTACGGACATGAAGCGCTCCATCACCGGGGACGTCGTCTTCTCCACGTTTGACGAGGAGCCGGAGCATCACACCAAGGTCGCGGAGATGACGCTGGACAGGGCCATGCGCCTCGTCGAGATGGGGAAGGACGTGGTCGTCCTTCTTGACTCCATCACCCGGTTGGCGAGGGCGTATAACCTGGTCATCCCGCCCACGGGGCGCACGCTCTCAGGAGGCCTGGATCCGGGAGCGCTGCACAAGCCGAAGCGCTTCTTCGGCGCCGCCAGAAACATCGAAAACGGCGGCAGCCTGACCATTATCGCCACGGCCCTGGTCGAGACGGGCAGCCGGATGGACGACATCATCTATGAGGAATTCAAGGGCACGGGCAACATGGAACTGCATCTTGACAGGAAGCTGTCCGAAAGGCGCATATTCCCGGCCATCGACATGGTAAAGAGCGGCACGCGCCGGGAGGACCTGCTTCTGACGCCAAAGGAGCAGGAGGGCGTTCTGGCCATGAGGAGGCTGTTGCAGGGCAACGCGCAGGACAACGCGGAGGAAATGATCGGCATGCTCGAAAAAAGCCCGACGAACGACGCTTTCCTCGACAAACTGAGCCTCATCATCAGAAGCATGGACAAGGGCGGCTTCAGATAACGCGTCATATTTGAACTTTACTTGACGCTTGGCAACTTTTCATGTAGAATGTACGTCAGATTCATATGTGAAAACTTCAGTATTGGAGGTCAACGAATATGAGCTTTTTCAAAAAGCTGACGGCGATCGTTCTGACGCTTTTGCTCTGTTTGTCAGTTTTGACGATCGGAGCGTCGGCAGAAACGGGCATCAAGGCCAGGTTTGGCGCGTTCGCCGCAAAGACGACAGATAAGGTTTTCATGATCCTTCCGGGAGACGGCGTCTCCTCTCTGTACAGCATGCCGGCTGAGGGCGGCATGCTCACGCTCATTGAAACCGCGCCTCAGATCAACGATCTGATTTCGGATACCGGTGGAAACATCTATTATCTGCGCTATACCGGGTCAAACTATCAGGCCATGATGCGCTCCTCGGACGGCGCGCGTTCCATCGTCGCCGAGTTTGCCTCCGGAGAAATTGCTCACAGACTCAGCCTGTATAACGGAAAGCTGTATTGCCTCGTTTCCAACAAGATCTACGAGATCGACCTGACCACGCGTACGGCGACGGCCGTTTCGGACAGCACGATGGTGAGCTACACCATTGCGGACGGCATCATCTACTACGAATCCGCGTCGGATATCGCCCAGTACAACATGACGTCCTCCCTCGACGGATCGCAGAGCGTATCCGGGTCGAACGGCCGCCTGTACGGCATGATGCTGGACGGCACAAATAACCTGCTCCAGTTCGATCAGGGCGTGTCCAACCTCAACGCCTATAATGAATATGTGTACTTCCACAACCTGCGCGACAGCTATATCGTTTCCTCCGGCGTGCAGGAATGGCTGGATGGCTGCCTCTACCGGCTGAACGTCAACACCAACCAGTACATCAAGGTTCTGAGTCAGTATGACTGGAACTACAAGCCCACGGATTACGGTCTGGTGATTTACCGCGAAAAGGCGCTGATGCTTTCCGAGCTGAGCGGCGAGAACGAAGTGCTCATTTACGAGCCTGATCCCTACAACTATATGGCCATTCTGGACGACTGCGCCATCGTATACGAGTATAATCTGACGACGCCCAAGCTCAGCATCGTCCCCTTCAATAACCAGCCCGTTTCCGTCATCTGGGAGGGCAACTTCGTCAGCGACGGGACGACGGGTGAAGTCGTCACATCCACGCCTGCGGCGCACACCTCCGGCGCGGATACCCAGACGGCTCAGACCGGAACGGGCACCGCGACGGACACCGCCACCTCGACGGATACCGGCGTGAGCAATTACACGAATTACGCCGGACAGTCCGGCAATACGACCGGAACCAATACGGCGACGGCTGTGCCGCCTGTGGCGGGTACGGTGGCGCCCGCGGTTACGCCCGTGCCCGGATATACGGCGAACGGCTCCATGACGATCGGCGCCACGGGCAGCGACGTGACCAAGCTCCAGAAGCGCCTCATTGAGCTGGGGTATCTCGGCGGCAGCGCCGACGGTATCTTTGGCAAGAATACGGCCTCCGCTGTAAGAGCCTTCCAGAAGAGAGCCGGTCTTACGGCTGACGGCATTGCGGGCAAAGCGACGCTGAACGCGCTCTACGCTTCCAACGCGCCGACGGCCGCGCCCTCGTCCGGCGGCAGCGGTTCGGACTCCAGCTACATCTTCCCGAATTCAAGTTCCAAGCTTCTGACGAAGGACGATCTGTTTGGCATTGACCGCGCGCTGTGGGGATACGCCCGCAACGAGATTTACGCCCGTCACGGCTACGTCTTCCAGAACAAGACCTACGCGAATTACTTCGCGAAGAAGTCCTGGTATAAGGCGGGCGGTTTCTCGACCGGGTCTCTCAACGCGACCGAATGGGCGAACATGGAACTCATCGCTCAGATGGAAAAGGATTATCCCCTGAATATCGAGTCCGCGTCCGCCTCTTCGAGCTCGTCGTCGAGTTCTTCGAGCAGCTCGTCGAGCAGTTCGTCAAGCTCTTCGTCGTCGAGTTCCTCCAGCTCTTCCAGTTCCTCGAGTTCGAGCTCGCTGCCCGCGGCCGTTCAGGCGATCGGCGCGAACGAGTACATCTTCCCGAACTCCAGCACACAGAAGCTGACCAAGAGCGAAATCAACGGCATCAACCGGGCTCTGTGGCCGTATGCGCGCAATGAGATCTACGCCCGTCACGGGTATTCCTTCACAAAGGATAATTTCAAGACGTACTTCGGCTCCAAGAACTGGTACAAGGCGGGCGGATTCTCCACCTCCGACCTCAACGACATTGAGTGGTACAACATGGAACTCATCCGTTGGATGGAGAACAACGCCTGATCAGATCCTCTAAGATTAAATTCACAGACAGACCATCCCGTCGGGGTGGTCTGTTTTGAAAGGGAAATGACTATGCCGTCTTCCGCAACGTCGCATTTTCTGGATGCTCTCGCGCAGCACCGCGTCATCGCCGCGGCGCGGGGTGAGGAGGGCGTTCTCCGAGCGGTATCGTCTCCCGTGTCGACGGTGTTTTTGCTGAACGGCTCGATCCTCACGCTGCCCGACATGACGGCGTTTCTGAAGGCCGCAGGGAAGACGGTCTTCATTCACATCGATCTGTGCGAGGGCCTCGGCAAAGACGCGTCCGCGGTGACCTGGTGCGCGAGAAACTGCAAGCCTGACGGCCTCATATCAACGAGGTCACAGCTTTTGCGCTGTGCCTCCGATATGGGCCTCATGACGATTCAGCGCGTCTTTCTCGTGGACTCAAGCTCCCTCGAAGGGGGAATAAGGCACATCAAGGCCGCCCCGCCCGACATGATCGAGGTCCTGCCCGGACTCGTTCCAAAGGCGATAACCCGACTGCGCGATGAACTGCGCCTTCCCGTCATCGCCGGAGGGATGATCACGCAGAGATCAGATGTTCAGACGGCGCTCGAAGCCGGAGCTTCCGCCGTCTCGGTCAGCGATGAAAAACTTTGGCGATGAGGCCGTGCTGACACTTGCAATTGAGTATGGATATTGGTATAATTTAAAAGAGCTGATATGCGGCTAACCGATACATCAGCATACTTCAGATTATTATTGGGAGGAATGCGTTATGAACAACATCCCTGTCGTAAAGACGGCCATAGTCGCTGTCAGCCGTGATTGTTTTCCCATTACGCTGTCGCAGCGTCGTCGCTCGGCTGTCGTCGCGGCGTGCAAAGGCATCGGCGTCGATCTCGTAGAGATCAATACGACTATTGAGAACGAGCACGACACCATGAAAGCCCTCAAAGAGGTCCAGGACAGCGGCGCCAACGCGCTCGTCGTCTATCTCGGGAACTTCGGCCCCGAAGGCCCTGAAACGCTCCTGGCCGAGAAGTTTGACGGCCCTTGCATGTTTGTCGCCGCCGCCGAAGAGGACACGCCTGTCCTGACCAGCGATCGCGGAGACGCTTTCTGCGGCATGCTGAACGCCTCCTATAATCTCAAGCTGCGCGGCATTAACGTCTATATCCCCGAGTATCCGGTCGGCACCGCTGACGAAGTGGCGCAGATGATCGCGGATTTCATTCCCGTCGCCCGCACCGTCATCGGCGTGCGCAACCTGAAGATCATCTCCTTCGGCCCGCGTCCCTATGATTTCCTGGCCTGCAACGCGCCCATCGCGCCGCTGTTCAAGCTGGGCGTGAATATCCAGGAGAACTCCGAACTCGACCTGTTTGAAGCCTACCATAAGCATGACGGCGATCCCCGGATCCAGGGCGTCATCGACGACATGGCGGCGGAACTGGGCGCCGGCAACAAGATGCCCGGCATCCTGCCGAAGCTGGCTCAGTATGAAATTACGCTCCTTGACTGGCTCGAAGCCAACCGCGGCGCGGCCTCTTACGTCGCCATGGCGAACAAGTGCTGGCCGGCTTTCCAGACTCAGTTCGGCTTCGTGCCCTGCTATGTCAATTCCCGCCTGACCCAGCGCGGCATTCCGGTGGCCTGCGAAGTGGACATTTACGGCGCGCTGAGTGAATACATCGGCACCTGCGCGACGGGCGAGTGCGTGACTCTGCTCGACATCAACAACACGGTTCCCGCCGATCTCTACGAAAAGCATATCGCCGGCAAGGCGGGCTACACCTCCAAGGAAGTGTTCATGGGCTTCCATTGCGGCAACACGCCCATCTGCCGCCTGCGCGAGGGCACGATGAAGTATCAGCTCATCATGCACCGCGGCCTCGAGCCGGACAAGGAGCCGGACATCACCCGCGGCACGCTCGAGGGCGACATCGCTCAGGGGCCCGTGACCTTCTACCGCCTGCAGGGCAACAAGGACAGCCAGCTCGTGGGCTACATCGCTCAGGGCGAGGTGCTCGAAGCGCCGACCTGCTCCTTCGGCGGCATCGGCGTCATCGGCATTCCCGAAATGAACCGCTTCTATCGCCACGTGCTGATCGAGGGCGGCTTCCCGCATCACGGCGCCGTCGCTTTCGGCAAGGCGGGCAAGGCCATCTACTCCGCCATGAAGCTCCTCGGCGTGGAGAAGATCGGCTTCAATCAGCCGAAGGGCATGCTGTATCCGTCTGAGAATCCCTTCGCCTGATGAACAGGTAAACGCAAGAAAGAGCATACAGCGAGTCCCCCGGCGCCATGCCGAGGGACTTTGTTGAGACATCACAGGAAGGGTGTAAACAATGCGCAAGGTCATCCTTGGGAAAACGGGCCTCACCGTGACGCGGACGTCGTTCGGCGCGCTGCCCATTCAGCGTTTGTCGGTCGACGAGGCTGTGGCCCTTGTCAGAAAGGCTTATGAGTCTGGCATCTGTTATTTTGACACGGCGCGCGCCTATACCGATTCGGAGATGAAGCTCGGAGACGCGTTTGAGGGCATGCGCGACAAGGTCGTCATCTCCAGTAAAAGCGGCGCAAAGACAGCGGACGGCTTTAACCGGGATCTTGATACCAGCCTGAGCATGCTGAAGACGGATTACATTGACGTCCTTCAGTTTCACAATCCGTCGTTCGTCCCCAGGCCGGGCGGTGACGACGGATTGTACGACGCCGCACTCAAGGCGAAGGCCGAGGGAAAGATCCGCCATATCGGCATCACGCAGCACTCGATAGAGCGCGCGGAAGAAGCTGTGGAGTCCGGCCTGTACGAGACGCTGCAGTATCCGTTTAATCACCTGGCGACCGAGCGCGAAATCGCGCTCGTCCGTCGCTGCGCCGAACTCAACGTGGGCTTTATCTGTATGAAGGCGATGTCTGGCGGGATGTTCGCGGACGCGACGGTTCCGTTTACGTTTATCAGCCAGTTTGAAAATGCCGTGCCCATCTGGGGCATGCAGCGAACGTCAGAACTTGAACAGCTCGTGGCGCTCGACGCCAATCCTCCGTTCATGGACGACAATATGCGCGCCGCCATCGAGAAGGATCGCCGCGAACTCAGCATTTCCTTCTGCCGCAGCTGCGGTTACTGCATGCCCTGTCCCGTGGGCATACCGATTTATAACGCCAACCGCATGACGCAGCTGATCACGCGCTCGCCATGGCAACAGTGGGTGACGCCCGAATGGCAGGCCGCCATGGAGCGCATAGAGGACTGCATCCACTGCGGCGCCTGCGCCAAAAAGTGTCCGTACGGCCTGAAACCGTACGAGACGATGCCCGCTCATCTGGCATTCTATCGTGAATTTGTGAAGACGCATGTATGACAGCCCGCGCTGTCATAACTGTCGGAGGGAAGTGCGCGTTTCGTGATTGCGGTTCTTGTCACCTTGATGGTGGTGTTGTATTCGTTTCAGTCTCTGTTTTGCAAGCTGTTCTCCCAGACCTACGACAGCGATGACGCCGCTCTGACGTCGAGCGTTTTTTCGATAAGCTACGGCGTCTTTGCCGGTGTGATCACCCTGATCATCGCGCGGTTTCACTTTGCGCCTTCGGGCGTGACATGGGCTTTCGGCATTCTCAATGCCGTTATGCTCCTGACGTACAACACGGCGATGATCCAGGCCAGCCGCACGGGCTCTTATTCGTTTCAGATGATATGCAGCCTGTTTGGCGGAATTCTCGTACCCATGGTGTGGGCCGTGACTGTCGGAGGAAAGAGTTTTTCCGTCCTGAACATGGTCGGGATCGCCCTCATGCTCGTCTCGTTTGTCCTCATGAATCACAAGGGACTGAGCCTGACGGGCAATTCAAAAAAGTATTACCTCTGGTGCGGCGCGCTGTTTCTCTCAAATGGCTTCTACTCCGTGTTTCTCAATGAGCAGGCGACGCGCATGACGGGCGCGGAGCGCAACGAGATGATCATACTGACGTTTCTCGGAATGGCGGTGCTCTACGCGCTCATTCAGTCCGTCATCGGCGGAAAAAAGCTTGTCCGGGGCTTCAGAATGTCCGGGAAAGCCCTGGCCTTTCTGCTGATTTGCTGCGCTTCCGCCACGACGGCGGTCCACATGGTCCTCTATATCCTGACGCTGTTCGAAAACGAGACCATCCTGTACACGATCGACAACGGAGGGGTTCTCATTCTGTCGGTGCTGTATTCCATCTTTCTGTTCCGCGAAAAGCCGTCATGGCTGCAGATGTGCGGCATGGCGGCAGCCTGCGTGAGCATCGTGATCCTCAGCATTTGACGTCAAAAGTTGAGCGCCGCTCCGATCGGAGCGGCGCTCAACGCATATCCGTTGGGGTCTGTTCAGACGACTGTGCCAAGCAATGCGTAGTAGTACGAGAACAGACACATCAGCGCGATTGAAGCGACCATTATGGCGACATAAGTCCATTTCTTTCGGCACATGAACGCCAGCGCGATGTACAGCGGATAAAGGGCCGTCACCGCGCGCAGACCGCTCAGCAGCCAGCTGGGCGACATGACCAGGATGAGATACAGCCAGGCGTACAGCCCGTCGCCCGGCTCGATGGCTGTGCATACGAGCAGGATGATGAGCGCGCTCATGAGGATCGCCACCGCCTGCGGGATCCAGGTCCCCAGCTGCCAGCCCATGTCCCCATAGGTGAAGGCCAGCTGTACGGAATAGCGCTGCGTGCTGAGGACGGTGCCGAATTCCTGGTTCATGTGTACCTTGAGCACGTTGATAAACTCAAAGGCGTTCCTGCTGATGACGTGGTTGATCAGCAGATAGACGCCCGTCCCGGCAAAGATCAGGAGCGCGCTGCCGGACAGTGACAGCGCCAGCAGCCAGAATCGCCGGGCGTTACGCCGCCGCAGATTCAGCGCCCGCAGGTATTTGAGCATTTCCATGACCACCGGCACGAATACCAGCGCGCCGATGAGCTGGGTACACGCAGCCAGCGCGCCGAGCGCGCCAGCAGCGAGGAAATGCCGGTTGCGCGCGCTGTACACGCTCGTCAGCGTGAGCATGAGCAGCAGAGATTCGGCGTATGGGACGGAGAACACCAGTGAAAGCGGCGCGAACATGAGCAGCATGACGGCGCGGCGCGCGGTGCGCTCGCCGTACTCGTCGTTGACCATGTGATAGAGCGTGAAACCCGCCAACATTAGGCTTGTGTTCGAAACGAGGAAACCGGCAAACACGTAATGCCCGAAACACAGTATCGACACGAGACGAACGAGCAACGGGTATAGCGGCAGATACGCCAAAAGTTCCGGCTGATTGGCCGAATAGCCATAGTGCGCAAGGTCGATATAGCTCGACGCGTCCCAGCGCACCCAATGACTGATGGCGGCTGTGAACAGCTTTGAAAGAGAATCGGTGAGGCAGCTGCCGACCATCGCCGCGGCCAGGATCAGCAGCCTGCTCAGCAGCATCACGCACCCGATCCACAGCAGCAGCCGCCACTGATTGTGCAGCGCCCATTTGTTGTGCCTCAGACGCCGCCGAAGCCCCCGGGAAATGCCCCAGGAACTCTCTTCACCCGAGCTGTCGGCCAAACCTTCGTCCAGACGATGCCGCTCGAGCAGGCGGCGCAGCATTCGCCTGAAGGAGATCCCCGGCGCGAAGGGTTCACAGAGACAGCGCAATATCAATATGGCGCCCGCTACCGACAGCATCAGCGCGAGCAGCCATGTTATGAGCGATGCGAATGTGTTTGTATTCAGCATGACGGCAACTCCGTTGCAGAGATTACGTTCATACGGTCATTTGCGTTTTGGCGGACGGCCGGCGTTTTTATCCTGTTCCCGCTCGCGGCCTGAGTCTTCGTAGGGGTCATCATCGATATCCCAATCCTTTTCCCAGTCGGGCATGGGCTCATCGTCCGACGCGCCGCCGGGTTTCACAGAGCGCTGTCTGGCGTAGGGATCGATTTCACCCACGGCGAACGGATCGACATAGTCGTTTTTCCGCGTCCGGGGCATATGCCGTTGAGAGGCCGTCAGGGCCTGCTTTTCGCGCTGCCGACGCCTGTCGGCGGGGGTTTTGCCGTCGTCCTCGACTTCCTCGTAGATGATCTGCCGTTTCCGGAGCCACAGCCAGTAGGGACGCCAGCGGATCATCCAGATGATCCAGTCTGTGACGAGCCCGAGGATGATCAGCGTGACGGACAGCCCGATCCAGTGCCGTCCGAACCAGCTGATGAAGCCGCTTCCCATGTCCGCCTGGAAAAAGCTCCAGACCCAGGAAGTGACGACCCGAACCCAGCTCAGCAACACCTCGACGAGGCCTTGTACGAATTCGTTGTTTGCCATTCATTAACCCTTTCGGAGACCAAATCGGTATACATGCAGTCAGGGCTTGCTGTCGGCTATGCTGACCTTGACTGTGGCGGGATCGCTCTCGAGCGTCAGGTCCGGGTGTCCGTCCGCGATAACGGTCACGTCCAGCTCGTATTCGCCGGTCGTCAGTCCGGTGACGTCTACATAGGCCTGAATGTCGTCGGCGGTCAACGCGGTAGCCTGGGTATAAAGCCCGGTGGCGCGCGCGCTGATCTCCTCCGCGGAGGTCGTCACGGTCTGCCCGCTGGACGCGCCGTGAACCCTGAGGGGGATTTGCGGCAGGTTGACCGTCGTATTCGTCTCTTCGATGTAAACGGTCACGGTGACCTGCTCGCTGGATATGTACTTGATGTCCTTCAGCGTATTGATGGCGGCGATCGCCGCGAAGCTTCCCGTGCGGTCCGTGACGTCGATCGGCGCGAAGGAGAGTATATCCAGCTCGTCCAGCAGCGACTGATCGGCCGCGATAGTGACGACGTCGGGCTGAACGTCGATGTCGACCAGCCTGAACCCGTCGGGCAGCTGCCCTGACGTCGAAGTCGCGATGCTCTTGTCTACGGGCACCTGCTGACAGGGGTAGACTTCGATGTTGATCATGGCTTCGGTGATGGACGGCCGCGCCAGCATGTTGCCGATTTCGGAACCCTGCTCGTCGAGAAGTGACAGCTGAACCGAGCGGTTCTGCGAGGCCTTCATCTCGGTGATGTCGACGCTGGCCCGCGCGGAGGAAATCGTTCGCACGATCGAAGAGGGCCCGGTGACTGTGACCTGCGTGGGATTGACGCGGCTGATGTTGTACCAGTAGTCGCTCGAGCGCTCGCCCGCGAGTTCGACGTTGACGGGGACATACCGCGAGGACAGGCTTTCGATCACGACCTCGACGCTGCTGGGCGTGATCTGTACGACCTTGCCGTACGTCGTGACGCCGGTCAGCTCGATTTCCTGCACGCCGGCGGACGTCACCTGCGACAGGTCGACCTCGACATGCACGGTGTCGTTCGTAACGCGGGAATAGTTGGCCTGGCTGGCTTCGACGCGCACGTGAATGTCGTCAAACTGGCTGACGTCGGTCAGCAGGGCGAGATCGCGGCTCTGCAGGACCGTCAGCCCGCTGGTGACGGCCTCAACGTTGGCGAGCGTCTTCAGCTGAGTGATGCTGCTGTCAGAGGAGACGATGAAGCTCCACAGCATGATGGCGATGATGATGGACAGGATCTTCCACGCCCAGTTGTTGACGACGACGGCGAGAACGCTCCGTCCGAACGACTTTAAAGCTTCGGCGATGCTTTTCCAGTTCATTTCGCGCTCTCTCCCTTCTGGTGGCGTTCGCCGCGCCTATGGCTGTGGCGGACGTCATCCTCGCTGACGATCAGCTCCTTGAGAATCTCGTCGAGGGCCTTCGCGTCCAGATGCCGGGTCAGACGCCCGTCGTGCGCCATGGAGATCGTGCCCGTCTCCTCGGAAACGATCAGCACGGTGGCGTCCGTGCTCTCCGATATGCCCAGCGCCGCGCGGTGCCGGGTGCCCAGCTCGCGGCTGATCGTATTGTCGCTGGAGAGCGGCAGGAAGCACGCCGCGGCTGTGATGCGTCCGTTGCGGATGACGACGGCGCCGTCGTGAAGGGGCGTGTTGGGCTCGAAGATGTTTTCAACGAGGCCGCAGGAGATCTCGGCGTCGACGATCGTCCCGCTGGCGATGATGTCGTTCAGACCCGTCTTGTTTTCGATGACGATCAGAGCGCCGACTTTTCGGCGGGAGAGGTTTGTCATGGCGTGCGTGAGCTCGGAGACGTCATGCTCGCTGGAAAGAGGCTTGCGGTCGCTGACGAAAACGGTTCCAGTCAGGTTGCTGCGCCCGATCTGTTCGAGGCCGCGGCGGAACTCCGGCTGAAACAGCACGACGATGATGATGACGCCTGTGTTGACCAGCTGGCGGATGATCCAGTTTGTTGCGTTTAATTCAAGTATGTCGGAGATCCACATGAGCGCCAGTACGATGGCGAACCCCTTGAGGACAGTGTTGGCCCGGGTCTGGCGCACGAGACGGATGATATAATAAACAGCCATGGCGACGACGCCGACGTCAAGGATATTGCGCCAGCTTAAGGACCCCATCAGGCTGTTGATGAGCGTTAAAAACTGTTGCCACAGGTAACTGAGCTGAGCCAAACGATACACCTCCAGTCAGATAACATTATAATACAAATCCTCATGGAATATAAGGCTTTTCCAACCTTTTTAACGCAATTCTATTCTACCTGATCGTTCTTCGTTCCGGGGAGAGCGCAGGCGTCCGTCTTAACAAATAAATAAACTAGATGTTGTCAAAAGGCGACGCCTCTATGGTATAATAGGACATTGAATTGAGAGGTGAAGGCACAGTGTACAGCATGACGGGTTATGGCCGCAGCACCATAGAGCGCGACGGACGCACCCTGACGGTAGAACTGAAATCAGTCAATCACCGGTTTCTTGACATAGCCTTCCGGATGCCGCGCTCTTTTTCCTTCCTTGAGGACGCGATGCGCCGTCAGATCGGCGCGGCGCTCTCGCGCGGGCATGTGGACGTGTTTGTGACTTACCGCAATATGCGCGAGGACGCGCGCGTCGTCACGGTCAATGAAGCGCTTGTCGGCGCTTATATCGCGGCGGGGGATGCCGTGATGAAGAATCATCCTCTGACCGACGACCGGACGCTGTCGAGCCTTCTGTCCATGCCGGACGTATTGACGCTGACTGAGGCCGAAGAGGATCAGCAGGCGCTCGGCGAGCTCACGCAGGACGCGCTGGGGCAGGCGCTCGACGCGCTGCGCGCCATGCGCCTTCGCGAGGGCGAAGCCCTCAAACGCGATCTTGCTCAGCGCGTGGATCTGCTCGAGGACATTACCCGTCAGATCGAGGCGCGCTATCCTGATACAGTGGCGGAATATCGCGATCGGCTGCGCGCCCGGGTCGAGGAACTGCTCGGAGACGCCATGATGGATCCGCAGCGTCTTTTGCAGGAGGTTGCGATCATGGCGGATCGGAGCGCCATCGCCGAGGAAACTGTTCGGCTGCACAGCCATTTCGCTCAGGTCCGTTCCTTCCTGGACGACAATAATCCCATCGGCCGGAAACTTGACTTCATCGTTCAGGAACTCAACCGCGAGGTCAATACCATTTCCTCCAAGTCTCAGGACGTGCCGATCACGAATCTCGTCGTGTCGGCAAAGGCGGAAATCGAAAAGGTTCGCGAGCAGGTGCAGAACGTCGAATGACGCGCGGGAGTGTGATAGGACTTGTCTTTGAGGCTCACCAATGTCGGCTTTGGGAACGTGGTTTCGGCGGGACGGATCATCGCCATCGTGAGTCCGGAAGCCGCGCCGATCAAGCGTCTTATTCAGGACGCGCGGGAAAAGGGCTGTCTGATAGACGCCACGTGCGGTCGCCGCACGAGAGCGGTCATCGTCATGGACAGCGAACACGTCGTTTTGTCAGCGGTTCAACCGGAGACGATCAGCCGCAGACTTGACTCCATGCAGTTTATGAAGGAAGCCGAAGAGGAGGCGTGAGCCCTTGCAGTCCAGGTGTACCTTCGTCATATCAGGGCCTTCCGGTGTAGGCAAGGGAACGATCTGCGAAAAGCTGATCAGCGAGATGGACGATCTGGCGCTGTCTGTATCGTGTACGACGCGCAAACCCAGACGTCTTGAGTCCGGCGCCATGGAAACCGACGGCGTTCACTATCATTTTGTCAGCGACGAATGCTTTCACAAGATGATCGATGACGGAGACTTTTACGAAAACGCGACGGTGCACGAC
>JAFRLF010000037.1 GCA_017431365.1 Clostridia bacterium
AGCATCCGAGAGATTTCCGGTGACAATAGCGAGAGGGATCCACCTGTTCCCATACCGAACACAGAAGTTAAGCCTCTTAGCGCTGATGGTACTTGGCTGGAGACGGCCCGGGAGAGTAGGACGTTGCCGGGAAACAAAAGGGAAGGTAATTGGAGAAGCGAAGGCTTCTCCAATTCTCAAAACCGTAAGAAGAGAAAACGCAAGAGAAAAGCGCGATCGCGCCGCGTTCCTCAGTAGCTCAATGGCAGAGCACTCGGCTGTTAACCGAGTTGTTGTAGGTTCGAGCCCTACCTGGGGAGCCAGTTTTAGGACGTAAGTTTTGAATCAAAGCTTACGTCCGTTTTTTTAAATCATTAGCACACGACAGGAGGACGACGATGATCGAACGAATCAAGCTTTCTGCCAATCAAAACTGGACATTCTATCGCGGCGCGGCGCCCGCGCAGAGCGTAGGTGCCGGCGCGTCCCGTCGAAACATCTCCGTGTGGGACGTCGATTATGACGATTCCGCCTGGGAGCGCGCCACGCTGCCGCATACCGAGCGCGAGGAAGCGCTCATGTGCTCGGGCGGGCGCAACTATCAGGGCGAGGCGTGGTATCGCCGCCGCTTTACGCTGCCGCAGGCCTGCGAGGGGAAAGTGATCACCTTCGAGCTGGAAGCCGCCATGCAGCGCGTGGACGCCTGGCTTGACGGCGAGCCCCTCGGCGTGTGCGAGGGCGGGTTTCTTCCGATGGCGTTCGATCTGACAGGGCTTGAGACGGGCGTTGAGCACGTGCTGACGCTCAGAGTCGACAATTCCGATATGCCGGACGTGCCGCCGGGCAAGCCGCAGGGAGCGCTCGACTTTTGCTATTTCGGCGGGATATACCGCGACGCCTGGCTGCACGCGGTGAACCCCGTTCATATTACCAGCGCCGTGCACGCGGGCCGGGTGGCCGGCGGCGGACTTTATGTGCGTTACGGCGCCGTATCGGCGGCAGAGGCCGAAGTCAGGGTCGACGTCCATCTGGTCAACCGCTCGCAGGAGGGCTGCAGCGTGTCTGTGCAGATCCTTCTTGACGGAGAGGCCGTCTATGCAGGGGAAGCGGAGAGCCTCCCGGCGGGCGGTGAGCGCGTGGAAAAAGCGGCTTTCACAGTCAATAATCCACGGCTGTGGCATCCGCACCATCCGAATTTGTACGCGCTTACGGCGCGCCTTGCGGTGAACGGCGAGCCGATCGACGAAGTGATCGAACGCATCGGCATTCGGACGATCGAATTCAGGCCGGAGGGCTTCTTCATCAACGGGGAAAAGCTCTTTCTGGACGGGGCGAACCGGCATCAGGAATATGCCTACGCGGGCTTCGCCATTCCGGACAGCCTCCAGCGCCGCGACGTGCGCCTGCTGCGCGAGGCGGGGATCATTTCCGTGCGCACGGCGCACTATCCCCAGGATCAGGCCTTTATGGACGCCTGCGACGAGCTGGGCGTCTTGTGCGTCATTCCCACGCCGGGGTGGCAGATTCATCCCGATTCCGTCCTGTTTGACGAGCGCTCATATGAGAATACCCGCCGGCTCATCCGCATGAACCGCAACCATCCCAGCGCGTGCCTGTGGGAGCCGATCCTCAACGAGACGGATTATCCCGGGTATTTTGCGAAAAAACAGCTTGAGATCGTGCGCGAGGAACTCGGTCCGGAGGCGGCCTGGGCGGCGTGCGACAGCCACTACGCCTATGCCGATCACTATCCCGTGATCTACGACCGCAGGCACAGGCCCGGACGCTCGCGTTACATCCGCGAATACGGCGACAACTGGACCGAGCAGTTCGGCCCCATGAAGACGCTCAGGCGCGTGCGCCGGGGCGAGGGCGTGAGCTTCTACTCCGGCGGAGAGAGGGCCATGATCCGCTCGGCGCAGGAGCACTTCGAGGAGTACGCCATGCATCGCATGGACGGGACGCTGACAGGCGCGGCGATGTGGGCCGGTATCGACCACAACCGCGGCTATGAGAACAGCGAGGCCGCCGTAGGCATGCTCGATCTGGTCCGCCTGCCGAAGTTCTGCTACTATCTCATGATGGCGCAGCAGGATATGGCTCACGCGGGTCCTGTGTGCTTCGTCGCCAACGACTGGACCGAGGATTCCCCGCGCGACGTCGCCGTGTATACCAACGCGCCGGCTGCCAGATTGTGGCTGAACGGACGTCTGATCGCCTCTCTGACGGCGGACGAGGGCTGGTCAGGCGCACATGTCTATACCGAGGCGCTGATCGGTCAGGAGCTCCCGGATGCCGTGCATCCGCCCATCGTCTTCAAAGACGTGCCGTGGGAAAAGGGCGAGCTGCGCGCGGAGGCGCTGGACGGCGACAATGTCGTCGCGAGCTATGAGGTCAGGACACCCGGCGCGCCGAAGCGCCTTCGCCTCGCGCCTCAGTGGGCGGGAGAAGAGATGTGGGTCGCGGACGGGGCTGACCTTCTGATGGTGCACGCGTTCGTCGAGGACGAGAACGGCACGACGGTAAAATCCGCCGAGCCGTCGGTGCGCTTTTCGATCGAGGGCGACGCTGAGATCGTCGGCGACGGCCTGCCGTGGGTCGGAGCCAATCCGATGAAGGCTGAGGCCGGAGCAGCGGGCGCGCTGCTGCGGGCGGGCTGCGGCGCCGGAAGGGTGGTCCTGACGGCGGAGGCCGACGGCCTCGAGCCGGCTCGCCTTGAACTCAACGCGTCGGAAAATCCGCTGCCGCAGCTGCCCGGCCGCGCCTGCGGCGTCGAAAGAAGGCTCGTTTATCCCGTGGACGCGAACGAGTTTTTCTCAGAGCGCCAGTCGCTCAAACAGGAGTCATGGTTCAGGTATGACTTAGGCCGCGACAAGCCCTGCGCGGCGTCCTCATCGAAAGCTGGGACGGAGCCGGGGAACGTCAATCACGGCATGATTCGTGAACCGTGGATCGCGGCGGACAGGCAGCTCCCGCAATGGTGGCGCGTCGATCTTCAGGAGCAGGCGCGGGTTTCGGGGCTCACCGTGCGCTGGTACAACGACGGCCTGTGGTATGATTACGCCGTGGAGACGTCGCCTGATGGCGAGGAATGGACGCAGGCGGCCGAAGGACGCGCCTCAGGACAGAGCGACCTGCCAGTTCGGTTCGCCGAGGCGGTCACGGCGCGATATGTCCGCGTCGTGGTGAACGGCGTGACCGGCGACGAGGCGGCGGGCATCTACCTCGTCGAGGTCTATGGCGATAGGATGGAAGGCTCGTCTTTCGAGCCATAAGGGAAAAGAGAAGACGGGGCATCGTTTGCGCGGTAAAAACGCTGAACGATGCCCCGCTGAATGTAAAATAATGTATTGCAGTGCGCAAAATACTATTATATAATGACGGAGCAGTGGTTATATCAATTATCAATCAAACATGAGGTGAAGATCAGAATGAGTGAAATGATTTCAGGCAATGTCAACAGGAATTCCTGCCCGAGCGACCTGCGCATCACCGACATTCGGTTCACAGACGTCGTGGGCGCGCCCATGCACTGCACGCTGATGAAGATCTACACCAACCAGGGCATCGTGGGCCTCGGCGAAGTGCGCGACGGAGCCAACCGCGTGTTCGGCGAGATGCTCAAGAGCCGCCTCATTGGCGAGAATCCCTGCAATGTGGAAAAGCTGTTCCGCCGCATTAAACAATTCGGCTATCATGCCCGTCAGGGAGGCGGCGTGTGTGGGGTGGAGGTCGCCCTGTGGGATCTCGCGGGAAAGGCCTACGGCGTGCCGGTCTACCAGATGCTTGGCGGCAAATACCGCGACAGGATCCGCATCTACTGCGACACGGACGTGTCCGGCAAGCATACCGGCACCGACATGGGCCGTGCGCTTAAGCTGCGCATGGACAAGGGGTTTACCTTCCTCAAGATGGATCTGGGCCTTGGCGAGCTGTTCGGCGAGCCAGGCACGATCTGCGCGCCCCTGGGCTTCATCGATGAGATGCACGAGGCGGGCCGCAAGGCGCGCGAGGCGCAGACCGTTGAGGAAAAGCGCTGGTGGCGCAATCGCAGCTATGATCTGAACAACATCCCGCACCCCTTCACGGGTATTCATCTGACTGAAAAGGGCTTCGACATGCTGGAGCAGTACGTGAAGGACGTGCGCGACGTGATCGGCTACGAGATCCCGCTCGCCATCGATCACTTCGGCCATATCGGCGTGGAGGACTGCATCAAGCTGTGCCGACGCATCGAGAAGTACAACATCGCCTGGGCGGAGGACATGGTCCCCTGGCAGTATACCGACCAGTACGTCCGCCTCGCGAACGCCACGACCATCCCGATCTGCACGGGCGAGGACATCTACCTGGCCGAGGGCTTCGAGCCGCTGCTTCAGGCGCACGGCGTGTCGGTCATCCATCCGGACATCCTCACCAGCGGTGGCATCCTGGAGAACAAGCGCATCGGCGACCTGGCTCAGCGCCACGGCGTGGCCATGGCCGTGCATATGGCGGAGAGCCCGGTGTCGGCGTACGCGTGCGTGCACAGCGTGGCCGCGACGGAGAACTTCTATGTGCTCGAAAACCATTCGGTCGACGTGCCGTGGTGGGACGACATGACCCTCGGCACGCCGAAGAAGATCGTCGAAAACGGCTATATCGCCGTGCCGGACAAGCCAGGTCTCGGTGTGGACGACTATAACGACGAGGTGCTGCGCGAGCATCTTGACCCGGACTATCCCGTCATGTGGGCCGAGACGAGCCACTGGGACGACGTATACTCTCACGACAGACTGTGGAGCTGAACGTCATGGAAAGAAAGATCATCATCACCGACCTGCGCACACAGGAGGCGCGGGACGCGCTTTCGCACTTCCGGGCGCGGGGCTGGGAGGCCCTGGTCGTGCCGGAGGACGTGCGCCTGTGGGAAGAGGCGGCCCTGTCCGCGTTCGCTGCGGCGCACCGCGACGGGCTGAAGGCTGTCATCCATCCCGCGCCGCCGCTCAGCCTGTGCGGCTTTGAGGACGTGACGGAGTCCATGTTTGAACGGGCGGCCGACGAGGGCCCTTTGGCGGCGTGGTGCGTCATGAAGGTGTTCGGCGGCATTTTCCGGGAGCTTAATGAGGGCGCGGTCATCTTCCTGAACAGCATACACGCGGAGAAGCCTGTGGGCCGCGGGTTCCTGTTCAGCGCGGGCTGCGGCGCGGTTCAGATGCTGCAGAGGGAGGCCAATCAGGATTACGGCCCCGACGGCGTGCGCACGTACTTCGTGCAGCGCGGCGTTTCGGCGGACGATCCGGACGGGAGGAGCGACGTGTCGGCGTTTTACTGCGGGACAGACCTTCGCTATCCCGAGCGGCATTTGCCGCAGCGCGGCAGCCTCAACGGTTTGCTGGAATTCCTTACCACGCCGGCCGCCGCGCCGCTCATGGGCTCGGACCTGCGCGCCGACGGCGGCATGACCATGTATTACGGCCATCGGCGCAGAGTGGAAGGCAGGGATTACGTTGAGCGAAAGAAATGAAAGCCGTGTCGCGCTAATCACCGGCGGCGGCAAGGGCGTCGGGGCGGGCGTGGCGCGCGTGCTGACGCGCGCGGGCATCCGCTGCTGTCTCGGCTGCAACACCAACGCGGCCATGGCGGAGGACACGCTCAGGGCCATCGAGGCGGCCGGCGGCGAGGCGTTTTTGTATCAGGCGGACGTGTCCGATCCCTTGCAGGTGAACGCCATGGTCAACGCGGTGATCGAAAGGTGGGGCCGGCTCGACATCCTCGTGAACAACGCCGCCATGCAGCCCAACCGATATATCGACGAGTACGACGCCGAATCACTGCGGAAGCTGTGGAACATCAACCTTGGCGGTTACTGGCGCATGGCGAAGGCCGCCGCGCCCTATCTGAGACAGAGCCCGTGCGGCCGCATCGTCAACATGTGCAGCGTGCACGGCAACAGGCCTACCTGCTTCGACGCGGGATATTCCATGACCAAGGGCGCCATCCGCATGCTGACCCGGGAATTGGCGCTGGAGCTCACGCGCGACGGCATCACCGTGAACGCCATCACGCTGGGCGGCTGCAAGATTGAGTTTAAGACGGGCCGGCCGAAATGGGCAATGCAGACGCCGCTCGACGTGATCAATCCTGCTCTGAACGGCGTGAGCCGTCTCGTCGATCCCGTGGATGTGGGTGAGACGATCCTGTTTCTCGTCAGCGAGCAGGCCGCGGCGATCACGGGCGACTGTATCCGGATCGACAAGGGCCTCGTGCTTGTCTGACGCGCAAGCAATCATTGACTATTTACGATAGAAGAGAGGGGGAGCCAGCGTGTTCTTTAACGACCGCGAGACGATCATCCGCCTGACGCCCGAATGGAAGGGCGAGCGACTGCCGGACGGGCGGCCGAAGGTATCCGCCGACGTGCTCAGGCGCATGCGCAAAATCACTTTTGAGGAGGCCTGGGGACCGCTGTGGGGCCTCGGCTACCGGAACAATTGGGAGTGCAATTTCAAAATGACCGCCGGGCGCAGTGTGCTCGTCGGCCGGGCCGTGACCGCCGTGATGGTGCCCAAACGCCCCGACCTGGACGCCGCTCTGATGGACATCGGCAGGAACGATGAGGGCCACAAGGGCTTTTACAACCAGTGGGTGATCGACAACCTTGTGGAGGACGACGTCGTGGTCGTCGACCTGTACGACAAGATATTTGAGGGAACCTATGTTGGCGGGAATCTCTCCACCGCTATCCGCACGCGCACGAAAAACGGCGGCGCGGTCATCTGGGGCGGCGTGAGGGATCTGCAGCAGATCGTTGAGATCGAGGGCCTGCAGATCTTCTATCGCGGGAACGACCCCACCGGCATCGGCAACTGCTCCATGACCAGCTACAACGGCCCCTGCCGCATCGGCCAGGCCATCTGCATGCCGGGCGACGTGGTCCTGGGCACGATGAGCGGCGTGATCTTCATCCCGCCGCAGCACGCTGAAATGGTCGTCGAGCGGGCTGAGAAGAACCACGTGCGCGACTTTTTCGGCTTCGACCGTCTCGCCAGCAAGACCTATACCACCGCTCAGATCGACACCGCGTGGACGGTGCCCATGTGGGAGGACTTTATCGACTGGTTCAACACGGATCCCCGCGCCGAGGAATACCGGCACCTCACCTGGGATCAGGAGCTCGAAGAGGCCAGGGAAAAGGCGAAGGAGGGCGAAGGATCCGCGCAGGTGAGGCTGTAAGAGCCGCAGTCCATTTGGGGAGAGGTAGTTTTCTTTAATTTATCACGATCGGGCGTCTGAACGCTCATAAAGTAACGATATCGTGCTTTTTCCTTTCGCGTTTGAGATGATAAACTCAACATGATGTTATCGCGCGCGGGCGCGGCGAAAACGCCGCGCCCGCGCAAGCGGTAATAGAAAAGAAAGGAGTGCATTCCCATGCCATTCACAAAGACGTTCTCCCCTTACAAGATTGGCAGCCTTGAGATCAAGAACAGGCTTATCGTCCCGGCCATGGATTCCGGCGTTTTCGATCAGAAGGGCTTCGTGTACCAGCCGACGCTGGACTACTACGGCGCGCGCGCCGCGGGCGGATTCGGCCTCGTCATCATCGAGATTACCGCTGTCGAGCCTACGGGCGTTGGCATGCCCTGCGAGCCGGCCGGCTGGACCGACGAATGCATTCCCGGAATGACGAAGCTGGCCAGCGTGATCCACGAAAAGGGCGCTAAGACCATCGTCCAGCTGCACCATGCCGGCCGCGAGACCGTGTCCCTGATGGCGGGCAAGGTCGTCGCGCCGTCCTCCGTGCCCTGCCCCACGAACCGCGAGACGCCTCACGAGTTCACCACGCAGGAAGTATATGACCTGATCCAGCATTACGTCGACGCGGCCGTCCGCATGCAGAAGGCCGGCTTCGACGGCGTCGAGATCCACGCCTCCCACGGCTACATGGGCGGACAGTTCCTCTCCCCGCGCTCCAACAAGCGCGTCGACGAGTTCGGCGGCGGCCTTGACGGCAGGGCTTATTTCATGAAGCTGGTCGTCGAGGGCATCAAGGCGGCCTGCGGCAAGGACTTCGTGGTCACCACCCGCCTGAGCGCGCTCGAAAACCGCATCGGCGGCCTGGAGATGGAGGAGACCATCGTCTTCGCCTCCATGCTCGAGGAATACGGCTACGACGCTCTGCACATCTCCGCCGGCACGTACGAGACCTGGGAGACGATCGTGCCCCCCACGGCCTGGCAGTCCGGCTGGAACCTCGGCAACGCCCGCCGCATCAAGGAAGCCGTGAACATCCCCGTGATTTCCGTCGGCCTGTTCCACGATCCCTACACCATTGAGACCGCGATCAAGCGCGGCGACTGCGACGCCGTGTCCCTGGGCCGTCAGTCCATCGCGGATCCCGACTTCCCCAACAAGGCGGTCGGCGGCGCGCTGGCCGACATCATCCCCTGCATCGGCTGCACGCAGCGCTGCATGGAGTTCAACTATCCCGAAAACCTCATGCCCGGCGACTGGGGCGTGGGCTGCATGTACAATCCCCAGTCCAGCCACAGGGCCGACAGAATGCTCCAGCTTGCGGCCGAGCCGAAGAACGTCGTCGTGGTCGGCGCGGGCCCTGCCGGCATGACCGCGGCCTGGATGAGCGCCTACAGGGGACATAACGTCACCCTGATCGAGAAGAACGACAAGCTGGCGGCCGGCGGACAGCTCCGCATCGGCGCGTTCCCGCCCTTCAAGCAGCCTCTGACCCGCGAGATCCGCTACATGCTGCATCAGTGCGAGAAGAATGGCGTCAAGATCTGCTGGAACACCGAAGCCACCAAAGAACTGATCGCCGAACTGAAGCCCGACGTGCTCATCATGGCCACCGGCGCGAAGCCCCTCGTTCCCAACATCAAGGGACTCAAGGAGACCGGCGTCGTCGCGGCGAACGACGTGCTGCAGGGCAACCCCGTGCTGAAGCAGTCCGCTCTGATCATCGGCGGCGGCGAGGTCGGCGCTGAGACGGCCGAGTACGCCACCGACTACTGCTCGAAGGTCACCATCGTCGAGATGCTGCCCGAAATCGTGCCTACGCTGTACCTGACGGTGCGCAACGCCATGTTGGCCCGCCTGAAGAAGGAAGAAATTGAGATCCATACCAACACGAAGGTGCTGGAGTTCATCCCCGGCGGCGTCAAGGCCGAGTGCGGCGGCGAGGAGATCACCCTCGACGGGTACGACACGGTCATCCTGGCCCTGGGTTCCAGGCCCTACAAGCCCTTCGAGACCGAAGGCCTCGCCAAGGAAGTCTACACCATCGGCGACGCCGACGCCGTGAAGGACGCGAAGTGGGCCATCTACAAGGCGTATTGCGTGGCGAAGGAGATCTAATATGAAGGTCAGTGAGATTCTTGAAAAATACGTCGCCGGTCTGAACGCCCAGGACGCGGACGCCATCGCCGAGCTGTATGCTGAGAACTGCAGCTTCGTCGACGGCGGTGCGCGGCCCAACGGCTTCCCGGACGTGGTTGCGAACGGCCGCGAGGGCGTGCGCGAGGCGTTCAAGGGCGTCTTCAAGCAGTTTACCGTCAAGGCGACCATCGTGAAGCTGAACCCCAATTCCATGGAGTACGACGTCGAGCTCGCGGGTCTGTTCATCCCCTGCATCGGCGCCGCCACCTGCGACGCGGACGGCAAGATCACCGAGTACATCGTCCGCCCAAGATAATCGCATAGTCCTGACAGCCCGCCTCCGGTTCTTTCCGGGGGCGGGTGTTCTATCGCTGCCGTCCCGGATTTTTTGCGGGGATTATGGATATTGAAACGTAAATATGATAGAATGAAGCGGGGGAAAACAATTGATGCGAAAGCCCCGGCTTCACGCTGTGCCGGCGCATTTCGCGGAAAGGTGGAATATGATGTATCATTTTGAACCGCTGACCGCTTTTATCGACAGCCTGTCCGAGCACTACGGCATACCCTGCTGCGACGTGATCGTCTCCAAGGACGGGGAGGAAGTGTACCGGCATCTGGCCGGCTTTACGGATGTGGAATGCCAGGTCCCGACCTCGACGAACGATCTGTACCGGATGTTTTCCGCGACGAAGGTGGCCACCTGTACGGCGGCGCTGCGCCTGATCGAGGAGGGCAGGCTGAGCCTTGAGGACCCGGTGTCGAAATATCTGCCGGGATACGCCCATCTGACCGTGAAGCAGGCGGACGGGAGCGTCGCTCCGGCGAAAAACGTCATGACGATCCGGCACCTTTTTACCATGAGCGGCGGACTGGATTACGACATGAACCGCGGCGGCGCGGCGAAGATCCTCGCCGAGAAGGGCAGCGCCGCGGGCACGGTGGAAATATGCAACGCCTTTGCCGAAGGACCGCTCGACTTTGAACCGGGGACGCATTTTCAGTATTCGCTGTGCCACGACGTATTGGGCGCCGTGATCGAGGTCGCTTCCGGCATGAGATTCGGCGAATACATGAAGACGGTGATCTTCGATCCCCTCGGCATGAGCGAGACGACCTTCCTCCCCACGGACGAGCAGGAAGCGCGGGTCACGGAAATGCGGCGCTGCGATCCGGCGACCGGGAAACCGCTCCCCATCGGCAAGGGGGCCAGAAGCCGCCTTACGCCGAATTACGAGTCGGGCGGCGGCGGGTTGACGAGCTCGGCGCACGACTACATCCTGCTCGGGGCCGCGCTGGCGAACAGGGGAACCGCCCTGAACGGCTACCGCCTCCTGAAGCCGGAGACGGTCGACCTTTTCCGCACGCCGCAGTTGGACACCGTGCGGCATATGGACATGATGCGCGCCTTCCCCTACATGCCGGGGTATGATTACGGCCTCGGCGTCAGGACGTTTATCAACAACGCCGGTTCCCCCGCCGCGAAGGGCCACTTTGGCTGGGACGGGGCGGGCGGCTTCCTCATCTACGTGGATCCGGACAACAACATGTCCTTCGTGTTCGCCGAGGCGGTCATGGGCAGCGCGCCCAGCGCTCTCATCGTCCACAACAAGATGCGCGACTTCGTTTACCTCTGTCTGCGCGGCAATATCGACGAGTACAATGAAGAACTGAAGGCTGAAAGAGCGGGCAAATAAGCCCTACAGGAGAGATATGCGATGAAAGTACTTATCATTGGCGGCACGGGCATCATGAGCACGGAGGTGACCCGCCTGGCTCTTGAAAAGGGCATGGAAGTCTGGCAGGTCAACCGGGGAAATCATCCGGAGCGCATTCCGGACGCCGTCCGCCTGCTGAAGGGCAGCATCGACGACGAATCGATCCAGAAAGAACTGTCGGGACAGCGGTTTGACGTGGTCATGGACTTCGTCGTGTTTAAGCCGGAGCAGGCCGAGCGCGACGTTCGCCTGTTCCTGGGCAAATGCGGACACTATCTCGTCGTGACGTCCGCGTGCATCTATGAAAAACCCATTCGCAGTTTCCCGATCACGGAGAGCGCGCGCGTCTCCAGCTCCCCCTGGGATTACGCCGTCGACAAGATCCGCTGCGAGGAGGTTTACCAAAAGGCCTACAGGGAGCTGAATTTCCCCGTTACGCTGGTTCGCCCCTCGCATACCTATTGCAAATGGGCGCTGCCGCTGGCGCTCAGCGGCAGAACCGGCGGATGGAGCGTCCTGAGCCGTATGCTGAAGGGCAAGCCCGTGCTGATGCACGGAGACGGGCTGACGCTCTGGACGATCACGCACGCGAGGGACGTGGCCAAGGGCATGGTCGGCCTGTTCGGCAATTCGCACGCCATAGGGGAAGCCGTGCACATCACGACGGACGAAACGCTCAGCTGGGACGATATCTACGCTTCGATCGCGCGCGTCCTCGGTGTGGAGCTGAAGCTCGTGCACGTGTCCACAGAGATGCTATGCAGGTACTTCCCGGAGGAATGGGGGCATTTTATGGGCGACACGGCGCACACGGCCATTTATGACAACACGAAGATAAAGCGCCTGGTCCCCGGTTTTGCCGCGACGACGTCGGCGGATGAAGGGCTTCGGGAGGCCGTCGAATACATATTGGCCAATCCGGCGCTCCAGAAGGAGGACCCCGAGTTCGACGCCCTGTGCGACAGGGTCGTCGCCAGCGTGGAAGCGTTCGGCGAAGAGTGACCTCGCCGATGGCCCGGCACGCGGCCTGGGGCGGCGTTTGCCCTTTACAACGCGCCCTCTAAATGATAGAAACGGAGACAGAGGGAAAGACATATTATTAGGAGGGGATTCCCATGCCCGTATGCTTTGACGAGGAAAAGAAGGTCTTCCACCTGCAGGGAAAGACGTTCAGTTACTGCCTGTATCTGCACCCCACGGAGGGGCTTTTGAACCTGTACTGGGGCAGCCGCCTGCCCGACGGCGACATCGCGTACCTGCTCAGGAGCTACTGGACGGCGGCGTCGTTCGATCTGCCGCCGCACCGCATGCCCACCGAGCTGCCCACCCGCGGGACCGGCTACTTCGGCACGCCGGCGGTGTGCGCGCAGACGCAGCAGGGCAACGACGTGACCCGCCTGACTTATGTGAATCACCGGATCTGCGCCGGGAAGAGAAAGCTCAGCGGCCTGCCCGCCGTGTACACGGAGTCGGACGACGAAGCCACGACCCTGGTCATCACCCTGAAGGACGAGCTGACCGGCCTGACGGTCGAGGCGGAGTACGCTGTGCTCGAGACGCTCGACGCGCTGACCCGCTCGCTGCGCATCGTCAACGGCGGGAAGGAGCGCCTTACCCTGACCCATATGCAGAGCGCGAGCGTCCCCCTGTACGGCGAGGATTACGAGCTCATCAACCTCAGCGGCGCCTGGGCGCGGGAGCGCCAGGTCGTCCGCACGCCCGTTGGCCGGGCGAATATCCGCGTCGAGAGCCAGCGCGGCGCGTCCGGACACGAACAGAACCCCTTCATCGCCCTGGTGAAGAAGCACACCACCGAGGACTGCGGCCCCGCCTGGGCCATGACGCTGGTGTACTCCGGGTCCTTCCTGGCGACGAGCGAGGTCAACAACTTCTACAACACGCGCATGTCCATCGGCCTGAACCCCGAGGTGTGCCGCTGGCAGCTGGATCCCGGCGAGGAATTCCAGACCCCCGAGGCGATCCTCGTCTATTCGGCGGAGGGGCTCAACGGCATGTCGCACCGCTTCCACGAGATCGTCCGCACGCGCATCGTCCGCGGCGCATGGCGCGACAGGGTGCGCCCGATCCTCATCAACAACTGGGAGGCGACCTACTTCGGCTTCAATGAGGAACTGATCCTGAAGATCGCGAAAGCAGCCAAAGAGATCGGCGTCGAAATGTTCGTCCTGGACGACGGCTGGTTTGGCAAGCGCGATAGGGACAACTGCTCCCTGGGCGACTGGGTCGTCGACCGGCGCAAGCTCCCAGGCGGGATCGAGGGCGTCGCCCGTCAGGTCAACGAGATGGGCCTGCGCTTCGGCCTGTGGTTCGAGCCGGAGATGGTCTCCCCGGACAGCGATCTGTACCGCGCGCATCCGGACTGGTGCCTCCATGTCGAAGGCCGCGCCCGCACCGAGGCGCGTCAGCAGCTGATCCTCGACCTGAGCCGCAAAGAGGTGCAGGACTACGTGATCGAGGCGGTCTGCTCCGTGCTGCGCAGCGCGCCCATCGGCTACGTCAAGTGGGACATGAACCGCAACATGACGGAATACTTCTCCGGCGACCAGACGCCCGACCGGCAGATGGAGACGCAGCACCGCTACATGCTCGGCCTGTACCGCGTGATGGAGGAGATCACCTCGGCCTTCCCCGAAGTGCTGTTCGAGGGCTGCTCCGGCGGCGGCGGACGCTTTGACGCGGGATTTTTGTACTACATGCCGCAGTTCTGGACGAGCGACGACACCGACGCGGTGGAGCGCCTCGGCATCCAGTACGGGACGAGCTTCGTCTATCCGCCGAGCGCGATGGGCGCCCACGTCTCGGCTTGCCCCAACCACCAGACGGGGCGCGTCACGTCCGTAAAGATGCGCGCCGACGTCGCCCTGGGCGGGAACTTCGGCTTCGAGCTCGACCTGAACAAGCTGACGCCCGAGGAACTCGAGGCCTGCCGCGAGGCGGTTGAGACCGTCAAGTCCGTGCGCGAGACCGTGCAGAAGGGCCAGTTCACGCGCCTTGACAGCCCCTTTGAGGGGAACAATGCCGCCTGGCAGTTCGTCGGCGAGGGCGGACGGGACGTCGTGCTCTGCGCGTACCAGAAGATGGCCGTCCCGAACCCCGGCTGCCACCGCGTCTTCATGCGCGGGCTCGATGCGCAGGCGCGTTACCGCGACGCTGCCTCGGGCGAGACCTATTCCGGCGCGGCGCTGATGAACGCCGGCCTCCCGCTGAGGCCGGCCCGCGGCGACTATTCCAGCTGGGTGTACCGCTTTGAGAGAGTATAACGCCATTTCCCACGAGGAGGATACTTTGCCATGACCCGAACCATCTATCTGGCGGGCGGGTGCTTCTGGGGCTGCCAGAAGTACTTCGACCTGCTGTCCGGCGTCGTCGAGACCGAGGTGGGCTACGCCAACGGCCCTACGGAGAACCCCTCGTACGAGCAGGTCAAGCATCACGCGGGGCACGCGGAGACCGTGCGCGTCGTCTACGACACGGACGTCCTGCCGCTCAGGGCGCTGCTCGAGGCCTATTTCAGGGTGATCGACCCCGTGTCCGTCAACAGACAGGGCGAGGACGAGGGCGTCCAGTACCGCACGGGCATCTACTATACCGACGAGGCCGACCTCCCCGTCTGCCGCGCAGCCCTGGATGCGCTGGCCAAATCATACGATAAGCCCCTCGCGGTCGAGCTCATGAAGCTTCAGAACTTCTACAGCGCCGAGGAATATCACCAGAAATACCTCGAAAAGAACCCCCACGGCTACTGCCACATCAAATTCGACTGAGGCAGCGGGCAGACCGGTCAATTTTGTGAATCGGAATACCTTGCTATAACTTAAAACTATAGCAAGGTATTTTTTTTGCGTATTGGACAGGACGCGCCGCTTGTGCTATAGTATGATCCATCACAGGGAAGAGCGCCGGGCGCTTCCGCTGAAACGAAGGCCGCAGCGCCGATTCCCCGCATCGAAAGCACCGAACGGTGCATTACGCTAAGGAGGCCATATCATGAAAATCCGTCATCTTTTCGCCGCTGCGCTGGCAGCTCTGCTGGTTCTGACGTCCTTCGCCGCCCTGGCCGAGGGCATTCCCGCGCCGGAAGGCGACGACAAGAAGATCACCATCGGCGCGACGGCCGTCCCGCATGAGGAGATCATCGAAGGCGTCGTCCGGGCCAAACTGGAGGCCGCGGGCTGGGAGGTCGAGGTCGTTCCGTTCGCGGACTACGTGCTGCCGAACTCCTCGCTCGAGGACGGCGAGATCGACGCCAACTATTTCCAGACCCTGCGCTATCTTCAGGAGCAGAACGAGTCCCACGGCTGGCACCTGGTCGAGGTGCTGGGCATCCATCTGGAGCCCATGGGCCTGTACGGCAGCGCGTACGCCTCGATCGACGAGATCCCCGATGGCGCGTCCATCGCCATCCCGAACGACGGGTCCAACGAGTCCCGCGCGCTGAAGCTGCTGGCTGACAACGGCCTCATCACCCTGGCGCAGACCGAAGACCTGTACGACCTGAGCCACGTGGCCGAGAATCCGAAGAACATCCAGTTCGTGGAGCTGGCCGCCGAGCAGATCACGCACAGCCTCGCCGACGTCGAAGCCGCGGTCATCAACGGCAACTACGCGCTGCAGGCGGGCCTCAACCCCGCCGAGGACGCCCTGGTCATCGAGGCAGCCGACAGCGACGAGAGCTACAAGTACATCAACTACCTGGTGGTCAAGGCGGGCAACGAGGAAAGCCCCAAGACGCTGGCGCTGATCGCGGCGTTTGACAACCAGGATGTGGCGGACTTCATCAACGCCACGTACCCCGGTTCCGTCATTCCTTCGGCCGAGCTGGGCAAGTGAGAAGACCCCGGTTTTAGAAAAAGATAACACAGGGGCAGGAGACCTATCTCCTGCCCCTGTGCGTGGGAGTAATAATATATGATAGAAATCCGGCATCTGACCAAGCGCTTCGGCGATCTGACGGTCCTGGACGACGTGAGTCTCACCATTCATGACGGTGAGATTTACGGCATTATCGGGCAGAGCGGAGCAGGGAAGTCCACCCTTTTGCGCTGCATAAACGGCCTTGAACCCTATCAGGGCGGCAGCATCACGGTCGACGGACGGGAGGTCGCGGCCCTCGGGACGCAGGAGCTTCACGCCCTGCAGAAGACGATGGGCATGATTTTTCAGAATTTTAACCTTCTATCCCGGCTCAACGTGTACGACAACGTCGCCCTGCCCATGCGGTTCGCGGGACTCAACCCCCGCCAGCCGGAGAACAAAAAGCGCATACTGGAGCTGATCGACCTGGTGGGCCTTTCGGACAAGCTGAAGGCGCGCCCCAGTGATCTCTCCGGCGGGCAGATGAAGCGCGTGGCGATCGCCCGCGCGCTCGTGCTGAAGCCGCGCTTCCTGCTCTGCGACGAGGCCACGTCCGCGCTTGATCCGCGCATCACGCAGGGGATACTGAGCCTGTTGAACACCATCCGCGACGAGATGAACATCACCATCGTCGTGGTGACGCACCAGATGGAAGTGGTCAAGCAGATCTGCGAGCGCGTGTCGTTCCTCAAAAACAGCCGCCTGATTCAGGAGGGCCTGCCGGAGGAACTCTTCGTCATGCCGAACGAGGACATACGCGCCTTCCTCGGCAAGACGGACGAGAACCTGCCTCAGCACGGCCGCAACATCCGCGTGTACTTCATGGACAACGCCTCGGAGGCCAATCTGATCTCGCACATGGCGCGCGTGCTGAACGTAGACTTTTCCATCTGCCGGGCGGATATGGAGGATTTCCGCGGCAAGATGATGGGCAGCATGACGCTGAACGTGACGGAGGCCGACGCCCCGCGCGTGCTCGAATACCTGAAAAACGCCGGATGCGTCGTAGAGGAGGGCATATAAATGTTTGACGCGGCAATGTGGGACATGATCTGGAAGGCCTTCGGTCAGACGATGACGATGGTGCTCTGGTCGACGCTGTTTTCCGTGATTCTCGGGGCGATACCCGCGGTCCTTCTGACGCTGACGGCGCCCGAGGGCCTGCGCCCCAACAGGCCGGTGTACGCGGCGCTGAGCTTTGTGGTGAACGTGTTCCGGTCGTTCCCGTTCATCATTCTCATGGTGCTGGTGATACCGCTCACCCGCGCGATCACCGGCAAGGCCATCGGCACGCGCGCGGCCATCGTGCCGCTGACGATATCGGCGATCCCCTTCGTGGCGCGCGTGATCGAGTCCTCCTTCAGGGAAGTAGACCCGGGTCTGATCGAGGCGGCCCGCAGCTTCGGCGCGAGCGACGTTCAGATTTTCCGGCGCGTGTACTTCAAGGAGGCGTTTCCCTCGATCCTGTCGGGCATCATCCTGACGATGATCAGCCTCGTCGGCTACAGCGCCATGGGCGGGGCCATCGGCGCGGGGGGCCTGGGAGACGTGGCCATCCGAAAGGGCTATCAGGCGTACAAGATCGAGTATCTGATCGCCACGAGCGCGGTGCTGATCGTGTTCGTTCAGGCGGTTCAGGGCATCGGAAACAAGATTTACGCGAAGATCAGCTGATGTATAATTTCGTTAAATCAAGGTAATTAACATATGACAAGGGGCTGTCTCAAAACGCCAAACAGAGAATTGGCGGAAGGGGCAGCCCTTTTTATATGAACCAAAAGGCAAGAAGTCTGAAAAAAGCGTAAAGCAAACAAGGATAACAGAAAAAGCAACAAATCACAGGCAGAAACAGTAA
>JAFRLF010000038.1 GCA_017431365.1 Clostridia bacterium
AGTATTCGCCGGGGTCCAGGACCTCGTCGGCGAAGACGTAAGCGTCTCCGGTCTTGCCGCTGGTGCTCATCAGCATCCAACCCCGGAGCGAGACGGGGGCGGCGGATGTGTTGCAAAGCTCGATCCAGTCGCTGTACTGGCCTGAATCGTCGGCCAGACAAGTGCTGTTACGCGTCATGACCTCGCTGATGACGACGTCCGGGACGGCGGCGTCAGGCGCCGCGGGCGCCAGGCTCAGCGCGTTGAGCAGCGCGCTTATGAGGACGATCCCCAGCGCGAGCGCGCCGAGAGGCTTCAGCTGACGCGGGTCGAAGGCGCGGCTCGTCCTGATCTTTCCGCTCGAGGCCTTTTTGGAATGTGAACGCGATTTCGCAGATCTCTTGCTCATGAAAATTTCCTCGTCAGGCGCTCGGCCGCGCGGCGGCCGAACGGCGTCGTTAAATACCTTATATTATAACCCATTTGCGCGGCTTTGGGTGAGACGGACGAAAAAAACCGCTGCGCAGGCCTGTTAAATTTCCTCACAGCAAGTTGACAGCACAAATTATTTCACAATTGTTAAACGGCTGTCAAATTCGGGAGATTAATTTAGTGAAACGACAAAAATTCTGTTGACAAAACAAAGCGGATATAGTACTATAGCTGTAAGCTTTTGTGTGCTGTACCATGTGGGTAAAGCCAAAGGCGGAAAGGATAGACGTCCATGCGGACAACGGCTGGAGAACGCCGGGCCAGAGCCAAGCGCAATCTGATTTTCCTCGGCCTCTTCCTGATACTAGCGGTGGGAGCGTATTTTGCCTACCAGTATTATGAACAGCATACCGCCGTTCAGGAGCGCGGCGTGGCGACGGAGGGCTTCGGCGAACGGCGCAGGGTCGAGTACCGCGGGCGCAAATACGCCGAAAAGACGGCTCTGACGACGATCCTCGTCATGGGCGTCGACCGTGAGGACAGCGATGCCCGCGTCGGCGCGCGGTCGGGCGGTCAGGCGGACTTCCTGCTGCTCCTGGCGGTAGATCACCAGCATAAGCGCATCTATCAGCTGCAGATCGACCGCGATACCCTGACGCCTGTCGCGGTGATGGGTATCCTGGGCAACAAAGTAGGCACGAGGACCACGCAGATCTGTCTGGCGCACGGCTTCGGCATGACGGAAGAAGAGTGCTGCCTCAACACGGTGGAGGCGGCCAGCAATCTGCTCGAGGGCCTGGAGATCGACTATTACGTGTCCATCAGCATGAGCGCGATGGCCAAGGTCAATAACCTGCTCGGCGGCGTGACGGTGACGATGGACAAGGATTATACCGACATCGACCCGGTCATGACCGAGGGGGCGACGATTCGCCTGACAGACGAGCAGGCCGTAGGGTTCCTCCGCGGGCGCATGAATGTCGGCGAGGGCACAAACGCTGACCGCATGTCCCGTCACAGGCTGTTTTTGCACGCGGCGGCCGACCGCATCACGGAGATGACGAAGGCGTCCGCCGGGTTTATCGCTGATTTCTATACCGGCCTGCAGGACAGCATGAGCACGAACATGACCCAGAGCGCCCTGGTCGCCGAAGTGAACGAGGCCATCGGCTACGAGGTCGTCCCGATTGAAACGCTGCCCGGCGAACACATGATCGGCAGCGACGGTTTTATGGAATTCCACGTGGAGAACGGCGCGCCCGCCGCATGGGTGATGAGCGCCTGCTACGATCCCGTGGACTGAATTGGAGCGATACGGGTCCAAAACCCGCTGAGCTATAGAAATGTATTTATTTAGAGAAGGAGCGTATCACAATGAAGAAGATCCTGAGCATCCTGGTTGCCGCGTTGCTGCTGTTCTCTGTTGCCTGCGCCGCCGGCGTTTCGAGCAAGACGACTCATCCCGTCGTCACGGGCGAGGGTGGCTTTATTTTCGTCACCGACGACACCATCATGGCGCTTGACGAAATGGAAACTCTGATCGACGAAGTCGCGAACCAGAACAAGGCCCCCATCGAGCACTTCGACGCTGAAACTCAGGCCGCCATCGCCGCCAAGACCGGCCTGGACGCCGCTGCCCTCAAGACCTGGGAACTGAACGAGTTCTGCTCCCTGGGCGTGACCGAAGCTTACACTGCTGAGAATGGCGATCAGGTCGTCACCTTCGCCGTCGCGACCCCCTATGCTGTCGGTCAGAAGATCTCCGTGGTCGTCGGCACCTTCGACGGCACCCGCAGCGAGGTCGAGCCTGGCAAGTACGCCTTCAACGTGAAGAGGACCGTCCTGGACGGCGAAGTGACCGCGGCTCAGACTGACGTTGCGGACACCAGCTCCCTGATCCAGGTGACCTTCCCCACCGAGACCGTTCTCGAGATGCAGTCCAGCGTCGCCACGACGATGGCTGTGCTGAGCGAGCCGGCTGCCTGATAATTTGAGATGCCTGTCTCCCCGGACGGTGATCCGTCCGGGGAGTATCAAGTGTTCGGATCGTTTGCCCTCGTGCGGATTAGGACTCGCGGGACACGGCGATTCTCGGCATGGGAGAGGGCTTTGGCTCCTCTTTTTTTTTGAAAGCGTTATATTTCAGGACATTATCCCCGTGAGAGGATTTGTTTTTATTCATGGAGAAGAATAATTTAAAGCCGGCCCAGCAGGATCTGGCGGCGGCCCCCCAGCAGCCGGCGGGGGCGCAGAGCGGTGAAATCGAAATCGATCTTGTCGAGCTGTTTTACCGCATGTTGGAGAGCGTACAGTACATCATCATTGCCGCTCTCATTGGAGCGATCATTTCTTTCCTCTTTACAAGTTTCATCATCAAACCGAAGTATCAGGCGACTGCAAAGCTTTACGTTTTGAATTCGTCGAATTCGGTGATCAACCTGCAGGATCTGCAGATAGGCACGTCGCTGGCCTCTGACTACACGGAAGTTTTTAAAAACTGGCATGTGCACGAAAAGGTCATCGAGCGCCTGAACCTGCCTTATACATACAACACCATCGCCAGCAAGATCAACGTCAACGTGCCCACCGGCACGCGCGTTCTGTACATCACCGCGACGGCGGACAGCCCCGACGAGGCCAAGGCCATCGCCGACACTTACGCTGACGTCGCGAGAGAGTTCATCGCCACGACGATGGACACCAAGGAGCCGAACACATTCCAGGAGGCCCTGCGCCCCACGACGCCCTCTTCGCCCAACAAGAGCCGCAATACGGCGCTCGGGTTCATTCTGGGCGCATTGCTGGCGATGGGCATCATCACCCTGCGCTATATAACGGACGACAAGCTGCATTCCACGGACGACGTGGAGAAGTACATCGGCATACCCACGCTGGGCGTCATGCCCCTGCAGGACACCCGGTCGAAGTCCGCCAAAAAGCACCCCAGAAGTCCAGGTGAGGGGAGGTCGTCCAAGTGAAAAAGGCAGTCATCCGCAACAACGAGGAATTGGATTATTCCGGCACCGAGGCGATGAACACCATCTGTTCAAACCTCATTTTCTCCGGACATCAGATCAAAAAAATCGTGACGACGAGTTGTACCGCCGGCGAGGGCAAGAGCTTTCTCACCCTTCAGATGGTGCAGAACCTGGCGCGCCGCGGCAACCGCGTCATCCTGGTGGACGCCGATCTCCGACGTTCGTATCTGATCAGGCGCTACAGCATCGAGACGGAAGGCGAGTGGCGCGGTCTGGCCCACTACCTGGCCGGTTATGACGAGCTCTCGGACGTCATCTACGAAACGGACGTGCCGAACGTTCATTTCATTCCCACAGGCCGCGATGTGGCCAATCCGGTTCAGCTGATCGACTCTCCGCTCTTTGCTCAGATGCTGGAATCGCTGGCCCGTTCGTACGATTATGTGCTGATCGACGCGCCGCCCGTCGGTCTGGTCATCGACGCCGCTGAGATCGCGAAGTACTGCGACGGCGCCGTCTTTACGATCGAGTACAACAAGACCCGCCGGCGCGACGTCATCGACGGAAAGAAGCAGCTTGAGCAAGCGGGATGCCCTGTTCTGGGCTGCATCCTCAACAAGGTCACATTCGAGACCATCTCCGCGAAGAAGTATTACAACAAGTCCTACTATTCGCATTACAACAGCGAGTATTATCGCAGGGAAGGCGGTCATGGGAAAAATGCCTCTGCCTCCTCGTCAAAGGGGCGCTGAGACCAGGATATGCTTGCGGATATTCACCATCATTTCGTCTACGGCGTCGACGACGGCGCCAGAAACGAAGAGGTCATGCGCCAGATGCTGACGCGCGCCTATGATCAGGGCGTCAGCGAGTTGGTGGCGACGTCTCACGCCACGCCGGGCGTCGAGTACTTTCCCTACGAAACATACCTTGAGCATCTGAAGCAGGCCAAAGCCTTCGTCAACGAGAACGGGTATGACATGAATCTCTACCCGGGCTGTGAGATCTACTATACGGACGACGCCGTGCGCCTGCTGAACGAGCATAAGATACCCACCATCGGCGGGACGCGGTACGTTCTGGTGGAGTTTTCGCCCCGGGACGATTACGACCGCCTGCTGGACGCGGCCAGCGTGCTCGGGCGGGCGGGCTATCAGCCCATATTCGCGCACGTCGAGCGGTACGAATGCCTGAACCGGATGGAGCGCCTTGAGGAGCTGCACGACGATATGGATATCATCCTGCAGGTCAACTGTTCGACGGCGATGGATCACGGCTTCTTTTCGAGCCGCTGGTTTAAAAAGGCCATGAAGATGGAACTGATCGATCTGGTGTCATCCGACGCGCACAATGTCAGCACGCGACGCTGCCGGATGATGACGTGCTACGAATCGCTCAAGGCGGATTACGGCAAGGAGACGGCCCTCCGTCTGTGCCGAGAAACGGCGCTGGAGATCCTTTCCCGGGCGAAGCCATTGAAATGAAGCCCTGATCCATACACCGAAGACGCTGATAACACGGGCGGCGCTCTCCTCTCTGGAGAGCGCCGCTTCTATTGTATTCCAGCATGAAAACGTCGGGCCTGAGCCCGGGCGATCGGCGTTATCAGGCTTCTTCCACTGACGTCAGGTTTTCCCAATCGATCTCTTCGCTCCTGTAGAAGTACTGACGGTCTCTCTCGGAAATTGGCCTCATGACCCTGCAGGGATTGCCCACGGCGACGACGTTTTCAGGGATGTCCCTCGTCACGACGCTCCCGGCGCCGATCACGGCGTTATTCCCGATGGTCACGCCGGGCATGATCATCGCGCCCGCGCCGATCCAGACGTTGTCGCCGATGCGCACGTCCTTGTTGTACTGAAGGCCGCGCGCGCGCAGTTCGGGTTCGATGGGATGGTTGCCCGTGGTGATCGTGACGTTCGGCCCGAACATGACCTTGTCGCCGACGTAGATGTGTCCGTCGTCAACGAGCGTCAGGTTGAAATTCGCGTAGACGCCGTCTCCCAGGTGCAGATGCGCGCCGCCCCAGTTGGCCCGGAAGGGCAACTCGATGTAGCAGTGCTCGCCGCACTCGGCAAAGACCTCTTTCATGTACTTCTGCTTTTCGGCAAAGTCCGCGGGCTTCAGCTGATTGAATTGCCAGGCCCGCTCCCAATAGGCAGACTGCTCCTTCATGATCTCCGGATCTCCGGGATCATAGATCAGGCCCTTAACCATTCTTTCATACTGCGTCATCACTTGTCACTCTCCTGTGCATCAATTTGGGCTGTCATAGGTTTTTTTATCATAAAACACGTCTGTCTGTCAAATTAAATGAGGACAAAACGCCGAGTCTGTGGTATGCTTAAGCCACAGCGCGCGGCGCGCAGATCGGAAGACGAGCGCATGAAGCCCGCGCAGCGACTGAGAGGGGGATTAACATGTCGTCAAACATTCCTACGCCGCACATCAGCGCAAAGGTGGGGGATTTTGCGCCGACGGTGCTCATGCCGGGAGATCCGCTCCGGTCAAAGTTTATCGCGGAGACGTTTCTTGAGGACGCGCGCCTCGTCAACGACGTGCGCGGTGTCCAGGGTTATACGGGCTATTACGGCGGGAAGCGCGTCTCCGTGATGGCTTCGGGGATGGGCATGCCGTCCATCGGGATTTACTCTTACGAGCTTTTCAATTTCTACGGCGTGGAAAGCATCATCCGGATCGGGTCGGCGGGCATGCTGTCGCCCCGGCTGAAGGTCAGGGACATCGTCGCGGGAATGAGCGCGTATACGAATTCCTCATTCGGGCGTCAGTTCGGGTTTGACGGCCAGCTCGCGCCGTGCTGCTCGTATGAACTGCTGTCGCACGCCGTCCGGGAGGCTGAGGCCATGTCTCAGTCGCTGGCGGTTGGCCCGATCTATTCGTCGGACTGCTTTTATGACGAGTCGCAGCCCCTCGAAAGGCTGAGAAACCTCGGCGTCCTGGCTGTGGAAATGGAGGCGGCCGCCCTGTACCTGAACGCGGCGCGCGCGGGGAAGAAGGCTCTTGCCCTCCTCACCATATCGGATAACCCGTTCACGGGTGAGGGCCTGAGCGCGGCGGAGCGGCAGAACACCTTTACGGCCATGATGAAGATCGCCCTGGCCATCGCGTAAACAACAGCCGGCGCGCCGATATGAGTCGGCGCGCCGGCTGTTGTGCGTATGGACTGGATTTACGCCTTCGCTCCGGCGCCGAATTCGGTCTCAAACATCCGCCAGGGGATGTTGACTGGCGCAGAATGGTTGATGATGTCGTCGATGTGCATAAGGAGCGGGAATTCCGCTGCCGAGCACACGCCCCGCCCGATCAACGCCCGGACGGCCCGCGCCGTGCGGGTGGCGATGACGATGGATTCGAGCGTCACGCCGGAGAGCTCGTTCATGGCGGCCTCAAATGACAGGCCGCGGCCCAGCAGGGTTCCGATTTTGCGCGTCCGGCCGCCGAACACGGTGACGTACAGGTCGCCCGCGCCGTAGACGATGTTCTCGTCGGAGCTGCCGTTCAGGGCGATCAGGCGGCGCATCTCTCTGACGCTCTGTCCAAAGAGGGCGGCCTGAGAGTTGTAGTGTTCGCGCCCGATGACGCCCTCTCTCTTCTCGCTGAGGCCGATGGCCAGCGAGACGCCCAGGGCATAGGCGTTCTTCATGGCGACGGCGCACTCCACGCCCCGCACGTCGGTGCTTAGGCTGATGTGGTACACGTCCGTCTCGAACAGACCCTTGATCCATCGGAGCAGATCCGGCTCCTCTCCGCAGAAGCAGACCTCAGTCGGATCGCGGTCCGCCAGCTCGTAGCTCGTACAGGGGCCGCCCACGGCGCACAGGCGCAGCTTCCGGCCGGGATGCTTGAGCATGTAGTACTCGGGATAGGAGATCATCTCTCCGTTCTCCAGATCGACCATGCCCTTCGTGACGCCGAGCACGGGCATGTCTTCGGGGATGCGGGGGATCATGATTTCGCTGAACCAGTCCACGCCGAAGCTGGACACGCCGCTGACGATCAGGTCTGCGCCGGCCATCGCCTCGTCGCATTCGCTGAATTGATAGAACCTGAACCCCTGAGGGATGCGCCTCTTCAGCGTCAGATGTTCGTGCGTGGCCCGCGCGTGATCGATGATCTGATCGTCCAAAGGCGTGCCGACCAGGCGGATCTCATGGCCGTTCTCCACCGCGGGAAAGCCGATCGCCGTGCCCATCATGCCGGCGCCGACGATGGTGATAACGCTCATGGTAAAACCTCCTCGTCAAGGTTATGTGTGATGTGATGGCCGCGGCGCGAAGGACAGCAGCTCGCACTCCAGCCGCCCGTTGTAGAAGCGGCGGCGCCTGTCGGCCCGCAGACCCGCGTTGCGCTCGAAGGCCGGGTCTGAGGAAATGGCGCTCAGGCTCCAGCCGGGATGCCGGAGATAGAGCTGTCCCAGTCCGCGCTCGACGGCCGCTGCCGAGCGCCGGTCGCCCAGTCGCTCGCCGTAAGGCGGGTTGGCGATGAAGACGCCCTGCGGCAGGGCGAGGGTCACGTCGCGCAGATCCTTCTGCTCGACGGTCACGCGGCCGCTTAGGCCGGCCTGCCGAAGGTGCCGGCGGCAGAGCTCCAGCGCGCCTGCGTCGATGTCGCTGCCCATGACGCGCATCGGCCTTTCGAAGCCCTTTTCATATCTCTCACGCGCCTGAGCCCGCAGCGCAGTCCGCGCGCGCTCGGGGAAGAGGGGCCAGTTGTCGCACGCGAAACTCCGGGTCAGACCAGGGGCGCGATCCGCGGCGATGAAGGCTCCCTCGATGAGCAAAGTGCCCGTTCCGCAGCAGGGGTCGTAGAGCGGCAGGCTCGGACGCCAGCCGCAGCCGAGCAGCAGCGCGGCGGCCAGCGTCTCCCGCAGGGGCGCTTCGCCGTTCCACGTGCGGTAGCCGCGTTTGTTGAGGGCGTCGCCCGACGTGTTCAGTGAGATCGTCGCCATATCCCCGTGGATCGCGACGTCGATGGGATAGCTCTGGCCGCTCTCCTCGCACCAGGCGACGCGGTAGCGGCTCTTCATGTGCTCGGCCACGGCCTTTTTGACGATAGCCTGGCAGTCCGACGGGCTCATCAGCTGCGACCTGGCGCAGTGCGCCTGCACGGGGAACGCCCCGTCGCGGGGGATGACGTCGCTCCAGGGCAGAGCCCGGGTCATTTCAAACAGATCGTCAAAGGTCGTGACCTTTTCCTGGCCCATGACGAGCATGATCCGGTCCGCGCACCGCATCCAGAGGTTGGCCTCGTAAGCCTGCGCCGGCGAGCCGTCAAAAAAGACGCCCCCCGTCTCCGCGGGCGTCACGCCCTCGAAGCCCAGGCGTTTCAGATCCCTGGACACCTGTCCCTCTAGCCCGAAGGCCGCCTTAGCCAGCCATTTCATACGCGCGCTCTCCTCATCCTTTGCTGCCGTCATTATACATAGGCGGGGCGGTGTTTTCAATCGCGGCGCTCGTGTTTTGACAAAGATTAACCTGCGCGTATTGCGCTCTGAACGGGACTTCCGTTATAATCGGAGAAAAGATTCGACGTACTGAAATTATTTCATTGTGAGTGAGGTGCTTTGGCGGTGCTCGGTCACTTTGTCGTCACGTGCAACATCGTCCTGCCGCTGTTCATCGTCATGCTTGTCGGCTTCTGCGCATCCCGCTTCGGCCTTATCACTGACGAGACGGCGCGGGGCTGCAACAAGCTCGTGTTCAGGATCTTTCTGCCCGTATCCCTGTGCCGCAGCATCATGCGGGTGGGGAGCGGGGACGTTCTCAGCGGGAAACTGGTCGCCTTCACGATAATTGGGATCGCGGCGGTCTTCCTCGTCAGCATGCTGCTCGTTCCCCGGCTTGAAAAGGACGACCGCAAGCGCGGCGTGATGGTGCAGTGCCTGTTCCGCAGCAACTACGCGCTTTTCGGCGTACCCCTGTGCGAGGCGCTCTTCCCGCAGGGCGACGGCGGCGTCAGCGCGATGATGGTCGCCATCGTCGTGCCGGTGTTCAACATACTGGCCGTCGTCGCGATGGAGGTGTTCCGCGGAGGGTCGGTCAACGTCAAAAAAATCCTTCTCGGCATTGTGAAGAACCCCCTCATCTGGGGCTGCGCCGTCGGCCTGATCGTCAAGGCCGCGGGCCTGCGGCTTCCGGACTTCATCGGCGGGGCCGTGGACAGGCTGGCGGCCATCGCTTCGCCGCTGGCGCTGTTCGTGCTCGGCGCGTCGCTGAAGCCAGGCCGGATCCGTGAAAACGCCGGGAACCTCGCCGTGACCGTGCCGGGACGGTTGGTCGTCGTGCCGCTGATCGCGCTGAGCGCGGCCTACGCCATGGGGTTCCGCGGGCCGGAGTTCGCGGCGCTGATCATCACTTTTTCCTCGCCGATGGCGGTGAGCTCGCTGGCCATGGCGCAGCAGATGGACGGCGACAGCGACCTGACGGTTCAGCAGATCGTCCTGACGACGGCATTATCCGCCGTGACGATTTTTACGATCATCTTTGTGAGCAAAGTCCTGTCCGTGTTCTGAATTGTCTCCCGGGATATGAAATCGCCCTGTCTGCGCATGAGGCGGACAGGGCGATTCTGTGATCCGGTCATTCGATGATGTCCTGTGTCAGTTCGGGAACGGGCGGGCTGCACTGCGTGCAGGCCGTGCGTCCGTCCAGGATCGCCTCGATGAGGTGCACGGGCGTGAAGGTCAGCCCCTGCGCCGACGGGCACGTGCTTGAGCGGTGGTAGTGGCTGTTCTGCGCCGAGACGTAGACGATTTCGTCGCCGTTCGTGATGTACGACGCGAGGGAGATGTCAAACGCGTCCTCGGGCGCCTCGGTGTCGGCCACGGTCACGGGCGGGAGGTTTGCCGCGTTGTAGATGGGCGTGGTTTCGGCGTAGTACACCGCGCCGCACGCGTCGCACGCCCTGTAGCGGGCCGTTTCGCGGACTTCGGCCAGCTCGACGAGAGACCAGTCGCCGTCCATGGACTCGCACTCGAAGTTGATGTGCCAGCGGCTGCTCTGGTCGACGTACACGGGCGCGATCATGGACAGCACGTCGAGCTGGATGACGGCTTTCCCATTCTCGGGATTGCAGTTTCTGTACGGACAGGGGAGCTTGCCCGCCGCCTTTGCCTCGGCGAGGGTGTGCTTGTCTGCGTTCTTCATGGAGCCGCAGTTTGGCGTCAGGTGATAATACCTTCCGGCCTGCGTGTAGTAGACCGTGACCTCACCCACGGAGCGGAGCGGCGGGATGATGTGCGGATCGATCGTCGGCACAGGAGACGGCGTCGGCACGGGCGTGGGCGAGGGCGTCGCTTCGATGGTGGGAAGGGGCGACATGGTCGCGCCGGGTTCCAGTGTCGCGGGCTGCGGCGTTGCCGTGATCGAGGCGAACAGCGTCGCCGTGACGGTGGGCTGGGGCCGTTCAGTCGCCCTGGGACGCGGCGTGGGCGTGTCCGTCGGCTCCGGCGTCGGGGTGTCCGTCGGCGCGGGGGTCGGCGTGTCCGTCGGGACGGGCGTGGGCGTGTCCGTCGGCGCGGGGGTCGGCGTGTCCGTCGGGACGGGCGTGGGCGTGTCCGTCGGTTCCGGCGTCGGGGTGTCCGTCGGCGCGGGGGTCGGCGTGTCCGTCGGGACGGGCGTCGGCCGGTCGATCATATGTCTGCCCGGCGGCGCGATCCGGATCCGTTCCTCAATGGGCGGAACCGGCGTCGGCGACGGCGTGGGCGTGGGGACGGGCGTGGGCTCGGGCGTGGGAACAGGGCTGGGCGTCGGCACAGGCGTGGGCGAGGCGATGGCGTCGAGCATGGCCTGAAGCGCGTAATCGCCCGCAGCACCGGCGATGGCCGGCGCGTTCTCCGCGACAGCCAACCAGTTTTCGCCGGCTTCCCGGTTGAATACCGTCAGGTTGTCCTGCGCGTCGGAAAGGGCGACGTTCGCTGCGTGCTGAGCCTCCTGCATCGTCGGATCGCTGAAGTCATAGAGCAAGAATGTCGTCGTCAGCGCGAAGCACAGGATGATGGAGATCAGCGAGAGGGAGAGCTTCGTCAGCCCGTGCCAGCGGATGGGCCTTTTGGGCCACAGCATGATGAGCCCTATAGGGCAGACGAGCGCCAGCGCGATCAGCGTGACGGTCTTGTACAGAAAATGGTTTTTACGCTCGCGGGGCCGCCGGTCCTTCTTCGGCCTGTGGCCGTTCCCGGATGAGCGCGAGCCCTGACCGGGGCGCTTTTTTGACCGGATCATGTAGTTTGACCCGCTCTTGTACATCATCGTCGCATCCATGAATACGCATACCTCATTCGGCAGACAGTGTTGATTCCGTGTAAACACCTGAATTATATCATAAATGCCGATATGTTGTAAATACCAATATGGCCGGGTATTTGCCCAATCTTTACCGATTCAAACAAATACGCGCCTTGCATAAACGGATTCGCTATGATAAAATCCAACGGTATGTGTCAGAATCATATCAGAATAAAGACGCAGATGAATCTGCGATTCAGGAGGGCAATTCACAATGAGCGCAACCATGGAAAAGCTGTCGAGCAACAAGGTCAGACTGGACTTCACCGTCGACGCCGAGACCTTTGAAAAGGGCATGCAGGCTGCCTACCGCAAGAACGTCAAGCGCATCCGCATTCCGGGCTTCCGTCCCGGGAAGGCGCCCCGCAAGGTCATCGAGAACATGTACGGCGAGAGCGTCTTCTACGACGACGCCTTCGACGCCATCTTCCCGGACATCTACACCGCGGCCGTCAAGGAGAACGACATCACGCCCGTGGATCAGCCCAAGCTGGATCTGAAGCAGATCGGCAGCGGCAAGGAGCTCGTCTTCTCCATCGAAGTGTTCGTCAAGCCCGACGTCGAACTGGGCCTTTACAAGGGCCTCGAGGCCGAGAAGGTCGTGAACGAAGTTACGGACGACGACGTAAACGCCGAGATCGAGCGCGCCCGCGAGCGCGTCTCCCGCTATGTGGACGTCGACGACCGCCCCGTCAAAATGGACGACCAGGTGACCCTGAATTACGCCGGCTTCTGCGAAGGCGAGCAGTTCGAGGGCGGCACCGCCGAAAACCAGCGCCTGATCATCGGTTCCGGCACCTTTATCCCCGGATTCGAGGAGCAGCTCGTGGGCGCTCAGATCGGCGTCGAGACCGAGGTCAACGTCACCTTCCCCGAGAATTACCAGGCTGAGAACCTCAAGGGCAAGCCCGCCGTGTTCAAGTGCACGGTCACCGCGATCCAGGAAAAGGACGTGCCCGAACTGGACGACGAGTTCGCCAAGGACGTGTCCGAGTTCGACACCCTGGACGAGTACAAGGCTTCCGTCCGCGCCGACCTCGAGAAGCGCGCCGAAACCAGCGCCGAGAACGCCTTCGAGAACGAAGTCATCGAGGCGGCGACTGACAACGCCACCATCGATATTCCCGAAGCGATGGTCGACAGCCGCATCGACGAGCGCATCAACGAGTTCGCCGCGCAGCTGCGCATGCAGGGCCTGAGCTTTGAGGACTATCAGAAATATACCAGCACGACCGTAGACGACATGCGCAAACAGCTGCGCGAAGGCGCTGAGCGCGACGTCAAGGTCCGCCTCGTGCTGGAAGCCATCTCCAAGGCTGAGAACATCGTCCCCGAAGATGCGGACGTGGACGCTGAAATCCAGCGCTATGTCGACAACGTCCGCGGCGACGCGCAGAAGTTCCTCTCCACGCTGACCGATGACGACAGGGCGTATTTCACCGATATCGCCCGCATCCAGAAGACGGTCAAGTTCCTGAAGGACAACGCCGTCGCGCCGAAGGGCGAGACCGAGCAGAAGGCCGAAGGCGAAACCGAGACGGCCGGCGAAAACTGATTACACCTAATTTAAAGACACCGGGAGGTGCGAAAACGATGAACTTAATACCCTATGTCGTTGAACAGACCAGCAAGGGAGAGCGCTCCTACGATATTTTTTCGCGCCTCCTGAAGGACCGCATCATCTTTCTGGGCGGCGAGGTGAACGACGATACGGCGAACCTGGTCATCGCTCAGATGCTTTTCCTCGAGATGGAGGATCCGGACGCCGACATCATGTTCTATATCAACAGCCCCGGCGGTTCCGTGTCCGCGGGCCTGGCCATCTATGACACCATGCAGTACCTGAAGTGCGAAGTCAGCACGCTCTGCGTGGGACTGGCCGCTTCGATGGGCGCGTTTCTGCTGTCTTCCGGCGCGAAGGGCAAGCGCAAGGCGCTGCCCAACGCCGAGATCATGATCCATCAGCCGTCCGGCGGGGCTCAGGGACAGGCCAGCGACATCGCCATTCACGCTGAGCAGATCCTTCGGATCCGGGAAAAGCTCAACCAGACTCTGGCGAAGAATACCGGCAAGCCCGTCGAGCAGATCGCCGTCGACACCGAGCGCGACCACTTCATGACGGCGCAGGAGGCTCTGGAGTACGGCCTGATCGACGAGATCATCGCTCCGCGCCGCTGACGCGCTTTCGTTCCAATAACTGAGGATCATTGGCTGAAAGGTTGAACTATGGCAAAAGAAACGATCAATTCCGGTGATCGCTGCCCCTTCTGCGGCCGGCGCCGCGATCAGGTGGGCCGCCGCGTCGACGGTCCGGGCGTCTTTATCTGTGAGGACTGCGCCAGGCTGGCGTACGAAATCATACAGGACGCCGTCGAATCGGAAAACCGCAGAAATCTGGAGCTGACGCTCAAAAAACCCCGGGAAATCAAACAGATTCTCGATCAGTACGTCATCGGTCAGGAAAAGGCCAAGAAGACCCTTTCCGTGGCGGTTTACAATCACTATAAGCGCATCGCCGAGATCGGCCGTCGCCGCAAGTCCGCCGAGGACGATGTCGAGCTGCAGAAGTCCAACGTCGTCATGCTCGGTCCCACGGGCTGCGGGAAGACCTATCTGGCTCAGACGCTGGCAAAGATTCTGAACGTGCCCTTTGCCATCGCCGACGCGACCAGCTTGACCGAAGCCGGCTATGTCGGCGAGGACGTTGAAAACGTGCTCCTTCGCCTCATTCAGAACGCGGATTACGACATCGACCGGGCGCAGCGCGGCATCATCTACATCGACGAGATCGACAAGATCGCCCGCAAGAGCGAGAACCCCTCCATCACGCGCGACGTCTCCGGCGAGGGCGTGCAGCAGGCCCTGTTGAAGATCCTTGAGGGCACGGTCGCTTCTGTGCCGCCCCAGGGCGGGCGCAAGCAT
>JAFRLF010000039.1 GCA_017431365.1 Clostridia bacterium
GCGGGTTGTACAGGGGTCTGACGCGCGTCTTCACAGAAATTTCCCAATTTGAAACTGGTTTTCATATTGACAAATCACAGCGCCGTGCTACAATAGGGGGCAACGTGGGGAAAGGGGGAACGGACCATGAGCAATCGCAGACATGTGATCGTCACGCTCATTTGCGCCGTCATGCTGCTCTCCATGTTCGTTTCTTCCGCCTATATCGCGCACGAGGCGACCCATCGTCATGAATGCACCGGCGAAAATTGCCCGGTCTGCCAGTTTATCGCGCAGGTCGAGCAGGCGCGCCGGGGCTTCGGCATGATCCTGCTGGCGCTGCTGCTGATCTGTTTCGCGCTGGCCCTGCGCCGGGATTGGCGCGCCTTCGCGTCAGCCAGCCTGACCGCCTCTGTTACGCCGGTTAGCCGGAAGATCCGGTTGAACAATTAAACACTTCACATCGCAAGGGTATGGCCGCTCCTGCGCGCTTTTGACGCGCGGGCCTGTTCGCATAGGCTGCCCTTGTCTTTTTATGCCCTTTTATTCAGATTATTCATCAACCGAATCACTGGAGGATATTATCATGAAGAAAACTGTTTCTTGCATGCTTGTGTTTGTCATGCTGTTCGCGTTTACCTTTGCCGGCGTTTCCTGTGCGGAGGCAAAGAAGATCCACGTCGTGACCACCATCTTCCCGGTGTATGACTGGGTGCGACAGGTGGTTGGCGACAGGGACAACGTGGAGATCACCATGCTGCTGGACGACGGCGTAGACCTGCACAGCTACCAGCCCACCGCGGCGGATATGATGAAGGTTGCCACCTGCGACCTGTTCGTCTATGTAGGCGGTGAATCCGACGATTGGGTGGAGGACGCCTTTTCGGAGTCCGTCAATCCTGAAATGAAGGTTGTCAACCTGGTGAAAGCCATGGGGGACGACATCAAGACGGAGGAGATCGTGGAGGGCATGGAGCACGAGCACGAGCATGACGAAGACGAGGATGAGCACGAACACGAAGAAGAACATGACCACGAGCACGAAGCGGAGGCGGACGAGCACGTCTGGCTGTCCCTGCGCAACGCCCGGAAGCTGGTCATGGCCATCACGGACGCGCTGGCGGAGGCGGACCCCGCAAACGCCGAGTCGTATCAGGGAAACGCCGCCGCCTACGACGGGTTGCTGTCCGGGCTGGACGCGGAGTACGCCGCCGTCCGCGAGGCCGCGGATTTTGACACGGTGCTGTTCGGCGACCGATTCCCCTTCCGCTACCTGGTGGACGACTACGGCCTGAACTACTACGCCGCCTTCTCCGGTTGCTCCGCCGAGAGCGAGGCCAGCTTTGAAACCGTGGTGTTCCTGGCGGGCAAGGTGGACGAGCTGGGCCTCACGACGGTATTGACCATCGAGGGGGACAATCACCGCATCGCCGAAACCATCGTCGGAAACACCCGGACGAAGGACGCGAAGGTATTGTCGCTGGATTCCCTGCAGGCCACGACGGGTGAGGATGTGCGCAACGGCGTCACCTATCTGGGCGTGATGGAGGCCAACCTGGAAGTGCTGAGGCAGGCGCTGACGAAGTAAAATATGCTTTCAGGCGGTATCTGTTCAGTCAGGTAAATTCTGATTTGTTGAGCTGACGCTCAGGGAATAGGGAATAGGGAATAGGAATAGCGGCTGGCGCGACCCAAAGGCTAACTCACCGGGGAGTATCGGGGGGCGGAGCGCCCCCGATCTTTAATCGTACGCGGCGGCGTGTACGCCGCGGGCGGGGCTTTTTTCACGGCAGGGAGCCTGTCGACCAGAGTGAAAAAAGCTTCCTTGCAGATTTGCCGCCCGGAAATCGCGCTAGCGATTTCAGGCAAATCTGAGGAGGATGTATTGAAGGGGGAC
>JAFRLF010000040.1 GCA_017431365.1 Clostridia bacterium
CCCTTCGGTTAACAGCCGAATGCTCTGCCATTGAGCTACTAAGGCATGTCTGATTTTTCCTGACGCGGACTATTATAGCAAATCGCAGGGTGGATGTCAAGTCCTTGTCCGCTATTTTTTCTGCTTTTTTGAAAAATCTAAAACGCAGGAGCGCGCGTTGCGGGAGCGAAGGGATGAGGCGCGGGGAGTCGCGTTCATAGAGTGGCTTGGCGTAGGGTTCTCAGGCGCTGCGAGAGGAGAAACTTGTTGGAAGTTATTGACATCTAAATTCGACGGTGATAATATGAATATAGGAACAAAAGACAGATTCAGCGTGGGGGGCGGCTTTATATGAATATGAAGCGATTTTTTCTGCCGGTTCTCGTGATCGCGCTTTTGAGCGTTGCCGTTTCGGCGATTGGGGCGGCGGAGGATATAGATGCTACGCAGGCGCTGGTGCCGCTTCAGGAGATCGCGCTGGTGGAAGTGGACGAGGAATGCTATGCCGCGGGGCTGATCCAGGCACGGCTTGTGCAGCTGGGCTATTATGACGGGCCGGTGGACAACGTGCTGAGCGAGGAAACCGCCGGGGCCATCGCCCTGTTCCAGGAGGCCAGCGGGCTGGAGGCGGACGGGATAGCCACGCCGGAGCTGCAAATTGCGCTGCTGGGGGAAGGCGCGCTGTCCGCGGAGGGGGAGGCCTTCGCGGTGTTCAATCCGGCGACGGATCTGCCCGAGGGAAGCTATATCGGCAACCGCAATACCCACAAGTTTCACCTGCCGGACTGCGCGTCGGTGGGGGAGATGAAGGACAAGAACAAGCGCGTGCTTTGCGATCGCGAGGCGGCGGAAGCCGGCGGCTACAAGCCCTGCCAGCGCTGCAATCCCTGAAAACCCGCTGGACGCACGGACTGAGGCGCGTTTGTTGCGAAAATGAATTATCTTCCGGCTGAAAAGCCGGTTTTTTATTTTGCGCCGTTTCTGACGCCGAAAATCTTATAAAATCGCATTATTTCTATGAATTTTCCTATACATTCGTTGACAAGCCCCTATCGGACCTATATAATTAATATGTTACCTTCGGCTTACCCTTGGGCAAGCCGGGAGAGTTTAAAGGAGGAGCAATCATGAAGAGAGCAGCAGTTATCCTTTTGGCGATCGCGATCGCGCTGTGCGGCATGTCCGCCTTCGCGGATTCCGCTTTCACCCCCGCCGAGTCCTATGACGTTGGCGAGCGCGTCTTCAATGCGGGCGAGATCGTTCTGACCCCCGCCGGCGAGGGCGGCGGCACCGTCGATACCGTGCGTTACGCGGGCATCGAGGGAAAGGACTACACCGACGAGAAGGTCTACACCTTCAACGATTCCATGGCCGCTACCACCGATCTGGACTGGAACCCCCACACCTGGGAGACCAACGATGACAGCGCGCTGCTGGACATGATGTCCATCGGTTTCTACGCGTTCCGTCTGAACGAGGACAGGAGCGGCTACGCCGTGATCCCCGAGATGGCCGCTGATTATCCCGTGGACGTGACCGCCGATTACGTCGGCCAGCTGGGCGTCAAGGAAGGCGAGACCGGCAAGGCGTGGCGCATCGCGCTGAACCAGGCCGCGACCTGGGACAACGGCGATCCGATCAACGCGGACACCTACATCTACTCCATGCAGCAGCAGCTGAACCCCAAGATGCTCAACCGCCGCGCTGACAGCTACTATGCCGGCCAGCTGACCATCTACAACGCCAAGAACTACCTCTACAGCGGCACGGAGTCCTACAACCTGATCGAGGACGACGCGGCCGCGCTGCTCGAGGCGGGCACCGACGTGTATCTGGACATGGGCTTCTGGGGCATCGTGGGCGCGCCCGACGCCGAGGGCAATCCCGCTCCCACCTACGTCTCCATCACCGATGAGACCGAGTACCGCGACGAGGCCGTCGAAGAGGGCAAGGACGAGGATTGGGTTTCCGCGAAGTACATCTATGAGAGCTACCTGGCCGCCGGCGCTCCCTATGAGAGCTACGCCGCCGAGTACCTCTACACCGCGGACATCGCGCCCGAGACCGCTTGGGACGACGTGGGCCTGAAGAAGGTCGATGATTACACCATCGACATCATCCTGGCCACCCCCATCGAGGAGGCCGCCTTCTATCTGCCCTACAACCTGTCCAGCAACTGGATCGTGTATGAGCCGCTGTACGAGGCCTGCAAGAGCTTCTACGATGCCGACGGCGACGCCGTTGAGACCGAAGAAGAGGCCGCGACCGTGACCACCGACTACTGCAAGAGCCTGGAGAAGACCGTTTCCTACGGCCCCTACAAGATGACCTACTTCGAGCTTGACAAGCAGATCACCTTCGGCCGCAACGAGAACTGGTACGGCTATTCCGACGGCAAGCATCTGGGCATGTATCAGACTGACAACTACAGCCTGACCGTCATCCCCGAGCATTCCACCCGCCTGCTGGCCTTCCTGTCCGGCGAGATCGACAGCGAGACCCTGCAGTCTGAGGATATGGAGAAGTACGCCTCCAGCGAATACATCTTCTACACCCCCCAGACCTACACCACCAAGGTCACCTTCAACACCGACTACGCCAAGCTGCTCGAGCATGGCACCGGCAGCCAGGTCCTGGTGATCGACGAGTTCCGCGAGGCCTTCGCGAACGCCATCGACCGTCAGCACTTCGCCACCGCCTTCACCGCGGCGGGCACCGCCGGCTTCGGCATGCTGAACAACATCTACACCTACAACCCCTTCACCGGCGAGAACTACCGCGAGAGCGTCGCCGGCAAGGACGCGCTGACCAAGGTCTACGGCGTGACCTACGGCGAGGGCGGCGACTACGCGACCCTGGACGAGGCCTACGACGCCCTGACCGGCTACGACATGGCCAAGGCGCAGGAACTGATGGCGATCGCCTATGACAAGGCGGTCGAGGCGGGCATCTATGACGGCGAGTCCCCGATCACCATCGACTTCCGCGTGTACCAGAACGACACCATCTACGTCCAGATGTTCACCTACTTCGATACCCAGCTGCAGGAAGCCTGCAAGGGCACCAACTTCGAGGGCAAGGTTTCCATGACCATGACCGTCGACCCCGACTACTACGAGACCATGTACTCCGGCAACGCGGACGCCATCTTCTCCACCTGGGGCGGCGCTTCCATGGATCCCTTCGGCATCCTGGCCGGCTGCTACACCGATGCTTCCGATGGTTCCGGCAACCAGATGGAGTACGGCTATGACACCAGCAAGATCATGCTGACCTACGTCATCAATGGCGAGGACGTGACCTTCTCCCTGCAGGATTGGACCAAGTGGGCCAACAAGGACTCCGTGCCTGCCATCGAGGAGAAGCTGGGCAAGTTCGCCGACTACAGCTATGAGACCCGCTGCGCCTTCACCGCCGCCCAGGAGGAAGCCTA
>JAFRLF010000001.1 GCA_017431365.1 Clostridia bacterium
CTCCGTGGACACCGAGGCCAAGCGCATCAGCCTGTCCATCCGCGAGGTGCTCGAGGACGAGGCCATGGAAGCCGTCAACCCCGACGAGTTCGACATCCCCGAGACCATCGGCGAAGCCGCCGAGGCTGTCGAGGAAGCCGCCGCCGAGGAGACCACCGAGGCCTGATTCCAATACATCCAAAGCAAGAAAAGACCTCCGGGCGTTCGTCGTCCGGGGGTCTTTTTCGTTTATGCCTGCCATAATCGGTCAATGAAAATCATCGAATGACATTCACCCCGTATGAACTTGCTTCGTTAAAAACTCTCATTGTCTAACAGAAAATCCCGGACGTTCATTGTCATAATTCCAACCTCATCGCGCTTCATTTTGATATTATCATTGATAAGAATCAGTTTCCTGAATGAGTCTCCGATATGAAAAAATGAACGTTTTTCCTGATATTCCTTTAATTCATCCGGTATTGAAAACGCAGATTGAATGTAGATCAAATCACTGCCTCTACTCGCCACAAAATCGACTTCCAACTGCTTTGTCGTATATATCGGGCGATTGTTTTTATCCATCCTATCCGTTTTTTCTCTGATTTCAACATTGCCTGTATTAACCCGATAACCCCTGTGACGCAGTTCGTTATAGATTATGTTTTCCATTATATGTGTCTCATTGATCTGTCTAAAATTAAGCCGTGCGTTTCTGATTCCAATATCTTCAAAGTAAAATTTGTAAGATCCATTAATATAACGTCTGCCCTCAATATCAAAACGTCTGACACGATTGATCAAAAATGATTCTTCGAAAAACTCAAGGTAACGATTGATCGTATCGTCGGTCAAATTCCGATGCTTTTCAGCATTGAAAGTATTTGTAATCCGAGTGGGATTTGTGACGGATGCCATCATCGACGCTACCGTATCCAACAATTCTCCCAAATCCGCTGTATGCTGAACAATATTTCGTTCAATGATGTCCTTCAAATACACCTCTGTACAGAGTTCCCGAAGGTAACCCTCTTTCTGTTCATCGTCGCGCATCAGGGCGACAAGAGGAATACCTCCGGTCTGGACATATTCACGCCACGCCCTATCGCTTGGCGCGTCTGTTCCCTTCGCGTATTCCCCGTAGGTCAGAGGTAATATGTGAATTTCTTCTCCTCGTCCACGAAATTCAGTCAGAACATCGCTCGATAAAAAACGTGAATTGCTGCCCGTGACATATATATCTATGTTTTTCTTGTGAAGGTAACTGCTCAGCACACTTTCAAAAGAATCCAACTCCTGAATCTCATCGAGCAACAAATAGTAAGGTTTTTCCTCCTGAATACATGGCGACAAGTAATTCATAAAACGGTCTGCCGCGATTTTAACCGGACGACCATTCTTATAACGGGATTTGATTCCCAGCTTTTTTAAATCGTCCATGGAGTCAAAAGCAAAACGGATAATTTGATCCGGATGAATCCCATCAGCCAAAAGGTGTTCGTAAAACAGTTCCATCAGGAGATATGATTTCCCAACGCGCCGAATCCCAGTAATCACCTTGATCAATCCATCGTTTTTACGGATAATCAGCCGCTTAAGATCCCTTTCTCTTGCAAACACCATGTATGTACCTCTCGACAAACGTTTCAGCACTGTAACAGTTTTCGACTATATTATAGCAGATTCCGACTAAACTCGCAAGAATTTTCGAAAATTTCTACAGTACTGAACCTGTATTCGACTAAATAATGGTTCAAACCTCCGGAGCTCTTAAAAAGCCCCAGAGGTCTTTTTAAAGGTGTGCTCATCCCATGACCGCCCTGTGTCCGGCATCAGTCAAACAGAACCGTCCAAGTATCTGACCTGTACGCGTCAAAGCACATCCGGATCTGTTCTTCCGTGCATTTTTCCTCAGCCAGCGCCGGACATTCGTCAAGCGAAAAATACCGGCTCTCCGACGTCTCGCTGTTTGCGGCAAACTGACCTCCCATGCCTTCGCACAGGAAGAATATCTTTACCACGCCATACGCGTAGGGCGGCGCGTTGTGCTTGTCCCTGTCCTGTACGGCGATGAGCCGCCTGACGCGGACGTCCAGTCCCGCTTCCTCTTTGACTTCTTTGACGGTATTCTCCGCCGGCGACAGGTTGAACTCGCACCACCCGCCGGGCAGAGACCACTTTCCCCTCTCGCATACCAGCAGGATCTTCCCGTCCTCAAAGATCGCCGCGCGCGTATCGATCTTCGGCGTCTGGTAGCCGACGTCTCCGCAGAACAGGCCCGTGACCTTGTCGGCGGACACGTCCGATTTCATCAGTATCATTTCCGTCGCGATTTTCCGGATGCGCTGGTAGCGTTCCCGGTCGTATACGTCGCGTCCGTAGTAGAGCCCCGCTTGCGCAAGGCTCTGCAGCTCCTTCGCCCATTCCACAAGCCGATCCATCTTCCTCACCCGCAACCCCTTTCTCCGTTTCGTTATCCGAGCCCCTTCAGCAAAAAGACGTCGATTGGGATCAATTCGATTTCCGGATGCTCGGGATGTTTTGACAGCGTTCCTTCGGAAGTCACGATAATCAGCCTCTTCAATTCAGGCATGGTATCAGACGCCTTCAGCAGATTCCCTATCTCACGATCCGCGGATTGATCACTGATCTTCATACGGACCTGGATTGCGGCATACTCCGATGGAATGTAAAAGTCAATGTCCAGACCTGTTGCCGAAGATTTGAGATAGTAAACTTCCTCGCCAAAGCGCCGCCTCAGCCAGACGGCAACGGCGTTTTCCAGCAGGGCGCTCATTTTGTCGGTCAGGAACAGATTCAGCAGCCCATTGTCCGCAAAGTAGTATTTCGGCGTCGTTTCGCGTTCAGCAAAGGCGGAAAAGTGATTGTATACCTTGAAAATCATATAGGAATCCATGATAAAGTTTATATAATCGATGATCGTATCTTTGCTGACCTTGATGCCTATGGCCTTCAGGTTGCCATACAGGTTCGCGTAAGAAACCTCGCGCATGACCGTTTCTGCGATCTTCTTAACCAGCAGCGCGACGGCGTTGCCGTTGCGCAGGTTATTTCGCGTAACGATATCGCCAAGGAGAATCTTCTGATAGACGCTGCTGATATATTCCCGTTTTGCCGGGTGTCTGACCGACTCCGGAAGGCCGCCCTGCACGAGGTATGCGTCGCACCTGGCGCGGATTCTCCCGTGAGCGACCGTTTCAATCAATTCATCTTCACCATGGGGCGTTGCCGTGGCGTTCAGATACTCTTCAAAGGAGTAAGGCCAGATGTGTTTCTCCAGATAACGCCCTCCCAATGTCGACCCAATTTCCCGAGAAAGCATTCTCGCGTTGCTCCCCGTAATCATTACGGATTCGTGCCGATCCGCCATTCTTCTGGCAAATTTCTCCCAGCCGGGAATATTCTGAATTTCGTCGAAAAAGAAATACCCTCGCTGATCGCTCATTTCGCTCTGAACCGCCAGAATATCGTTCAGATCCTCCGCCGTCATTTCAGTGAGACGCTCATCCTCGAAATTGATATATATGATCCGATTCCAGTCTATGCCGTTTGCGACATGCCTCTTTACCAGGCCATACAGCAATGTGGATTTTCCGGCCCGGCGAAGCCCTGTCACAACCTGGTTGACATCTGGAAACAACGTGATTGTCCGGGGGATGATCTCGGCCCTGCGTATCACTTCATGCTGTTCCAGGATAACCCTTTTGAGTAAATCATGCTGCATGAAATCACCTCTACGGCATCAACTATACTACAAAGCTCGCATTTTGTCGAGTATAGAAGGATACATTTTCCAATATTTGTCGAGTATATAAGGATACATTTTCCAAATTCTGTCGAGTACATAAGGATACGTTTCAGATGTCGGCATCATGACCGTTATCAAGCAGGTGTCTTTCCATGCATTCCCGGATTTTGTCGGAGCCCTCTTCCATATGGGAGAGAAAGGTTATCATCAATCTCTGGGTGGGCAGCACATAACACTTCTGGCCCCATTTGCCGTTCAGGCTGAACCCGTCCCGGTATTTCCAGAAGAAGTAACCGTAGCCGCCCTCGCGGTTCATCTGCCGTACCGAAGTCGCCTCTCTCACATACGCCGGGGAAACGATTTGCTTTTGCCCGTATCTCCCTTCGCGGGAAAGCGTCAGCCCGACGCGGCTCAGCTCATTGACGGTCAGTTCCATCCCGGACGCGCCGTAAAAGTATCCCTCAGGGCTGAACTGACAGGGCGGGTCCGGTATCCCCAGCGGCGCAAACAGCCTCCTGCTCAGATATTTATCGAGCCTTTCACCGACAGCCTCAGACACAGCCACGCCGGTCAGATAGGCGGGCACGTTGCTGTACGCGAAGGTTCGCGTCTCCGGGTTGTTCAGCGGAATACGCAGGGCCTCCTCGAGCCAGTCATCGCCGGAAAGGCGGAACGGGAACCCCTCGACGGACATGGTCATCAGCCGCTGAAGCGTGACGGGCGCGTAAGCCTGCTTCTGCCCTTCGCTCATCGCCCGCACGTATTCCCCCGGCAGGTACCGGAGAACGCAATCGTCTGTATTCAGCGCGCCGTCTTCTATGGCCATGCCGGCCGCCAGCGAAACCATGGATTTGGTCACGGAATAAATCGGGTAACGGGTATTCCGCGTGTCCCCGAAGGAGGCCGTCAGTTTTCCGTCCTCCCATAGCTCCAGGCCGAAAACCTGCCAGTTATTCCTCTGTATTTCTCTCACAAGGCCGTCAAAATCCGGGATGTTCATCGCGCTTTCCTCCCCTATTTTGCAAATGGCCGAACCGGTTCCGGCTTGACAAAACGGCCGCCTGCAGTTTAAACTCTGTAAAAATACGCCTGCCGGCCGACAAGAAAGGATCCGTCATGCCGATTCAGTTCAAAAACCGGGGCGACAGCTCAAACGTCCGCTTTACGAAAGAATCTCTCCGCGAGGCCGGCATATCAAATGCCGACTTTGGCGGCAACCTCAACCTCTCCGATGAAATCGAACGGGACGCCCCAACAGGCAGCGAAATATGATTTTTGAGGCGCATTTATGACAGGTCTTGGAACGATTATCAACAGCGCGGCCATCGTGGCCGGCGGCGTCATTGGACATTTCACCGGCAAGCTGTTCCGCGAGGAACAGCAGAAGGCGTTGAACACGGCCTGCGGCGTCAGCGTGATGTTTATCGCCATAGCCGGCGCGATGCAGGGCATGCTGCATATTGACGGCCAGGCCATCGTGAGTGGCAAGTCCATGCTGGTGGTATTATGCCTCGCGGTGGGTACGGTCGTCGGCGAACTGCTCGGCATCGAAAAGGGATTTGAACGGTTCGGAGAGTGGCTGAAACAAAAAACCGGCAACAGCGGCGATCCGCAGTTTGTGAACGCCTTTGTGACGACTTCGCTGACCGTCTGCATCGGCGCCATGGCGATCGTAGGCGCGATCCAGGACGGGATCGGCGGCGATTACTCGACGCTGGCCGTTAAAGCCGTGCTGGATCTCATCATCGTCGCCGTGATGACCTCTTCCCTCGGAAAGGGGTGCGCGTTTTCTGCCATACCGGTTTTTATCTTTGAAGGCCTCATAACAGGGCTGGCCAGGCTGGTCGCTCCCATCATGACGGATCTGGCGATCGCTTATCTCTCTCTCGTGGGCTCCGTCCTGATCTTCTGCGTGGGCGTAAACCTCGTGTGGGGAAAGATGATTCGGGTCGCGAATATGCTCCCGGCTGTCATCGTCGCCGTCGTAGCGGCCTATCTGCCGTGGACATTCTGACAGAACCGATTTTTATCGTTTTGCCGCTTAAAAGTCAGCTTCTCAACGTCCTCAGATACGCCTTTTGCCCGTCCGTGATCCGAAAGCTCTCCACGCCTTTCTGGATCGCTTTGCTGTGTACCCAGGGAGCCAGGCGCCTTTCTTCGAGGTAGGGCAGCGCGGCTTCATACTGTTTTGCCAGAGCAGTGGCGAAATACCACGCGATCATCATGTTGACGTAGTATTCTTCCGACCTGATCCCGGCCACCATATCAGCGTACCGTATGTCGAAACGCTCGTCCAGAAAATGCCGCATCAGCATCCCGACGGCGAACCTGACCGCGTATGTTTTATCGGATTTGATCCACGCGCGGATGTACGGGAGCAGCCTCTCCGGTTCCCTCTTGAACGCCCCGGGGGACAGCTGGTCGCAGGTCGCCCAGTTGTCGACGAAGGGCAGAAACGCGTCCGTTTCCGCAGCGCATTTGTCAAAATCCTTCTCCAGCGAAATCACAAAGGCATGCAGCTGGTTCTCGTCAAAGTAACGATGCGGAAGGCCTGAAACAAACGCTTCCGCATCGCCGCTTTTGTACAGCGCCCTGGCCAGCGCGCGAAGGGCCGGTGTCCTGACGCCGATGATCCTGCCGGCCGGCACTGTGGGAATGAGTTTGGCCTGGAAAAGGGCGTATTCCTCATCCCGCATCCGAAACAGTTCCGCGACGATCTCATCTCTGTTCATTTTATTGTCTTCTCTCGCGCGGGCTTTTCCTGATTCGACGACGACGCTCTGAACTGTAAATCAGCCAACAGTTCCGGTCATTCGTCCATGTCAAAATCATCAGGATCGAGCTCGCCGTAATGCTTGGCCATAATCCTGTTGAACATCTCGATATACGCCCGCTTGCTGCCGCTGTGCAGCCAGACGGCCCAGGCGCACTGACCTTCGTTGTTTTTTGAAGGGACAAAATGCACCATGATGTCGAGCCGCTTTCTCGGGTTCCCCTCGGGCGTAAAGCGCAGGCCGAAGCTCCTGTAAAATTCTTCCCACTGGGCCTTTATCGGCGGAAGGCCTTTTTTGACGCCCTCCGGAATCGCAAAGTCCTTTATATCCGCAGCATAGAACCAGCGTCCATCCCTGCCCTGTCTTTTCTCAAGCTCGAGCGGGATGATTTTTCTCAGAGGCTCGTTAAATCCCCATTCCAGCTGAACGTCCCGAAAGCGGATCTCTTCCTTCTCGACGTAACTGCCGGAAAAGGCGACAGTCAGCCCCTTGGACGCCCCGCCGTTATTGACGGCCGTAATGAACGTACTCTCTCCCATCGGGCAGGGCATCAGGGAAGACTGCGAAATGGTGAGCCGCGGGAGGTCGTTATCCTTCTCCGCCGCCGACAGGGAATAGTATAGATTACTAACCTTGTCGGCCAGCTCATCCGGGATCAGATCATCACAGAGCCGCCCCTGTCCGGGCTCAAGGCCCAGCATAGGCTCGAGGTCTTCCATCGCCTCTTCAGCGAAGACCTGGCGCTTTTTTAAGGCGGCCTTCCACGCGTCGACATTGTCGACGAGGCCTTTCCATTTGGCCGGCGTCGACCTGATCCTGACGTCGGGGTCTTGCCCGACCTTGGCCCATGCCTCTATGCCCTGCCGCTGGTTGATCCGATTCAGCACCAACATATCGCTGTCAAAGCACGAAACCGTCACGACATCCGTAGAGAGCCGCTCCGAGAGCGGCCGGCAGACGTCGCGGATCGCCCCATCATCGTAAAAAACAATGCCGTCCGACCATATGGTCAGCCATTTGCCGCCGGCGTCGAAGAGCGATACGGTCAAGTCGGCGCTCTCGCGCGACGCGGCGGGTTGAAACCCCTGCGCCTTCAGCCCGTCGTTCAGTACGGACAGAAAGGCTTCCTTTCCAAAATCCTCGGTCTTAAGAATATGCGCGTTGGAGTAAAACAGGCCCATTTGATTTACCTCCCCGACTTCTATGCAATCCTCTTACGCCCACGTCCCGTTGCGGAAGATCGCGCACTCGCTGCCGTCGGCGCGGACGCCGGTAATGGCCAGATCCTCCGACCCGATCATGAAGTCGACGTGGATGATGGAGTCGTTGACGCCCTTCTTGGCGGCCTCCTCCACGGACATGTCGTCGCCGCCGGGGAGCACCTCCTTGAACCCGTGCCCGAGGGCCACGTGGCAGCAGGCGTTCTCGTCAAACAGCGTGTTGTAGAACAGGAACCCGCAGCGGTTGACGGGGGACTCCTTCGGCACCAGGGCCAGCTCGCCCAGCATGCCGGCCGTCTCGTCCATGTGAATCATCTTCTCGAGCAGCTCCTGACCCTTCTTCGCCTTGCAGCTGACAGCCCGGCCGTTTTCAAACGTGATGGAGAAGTCCTCGATCAGCTGGCTGTTCCAGGACAGGGGCTTTGTGGACACCAGGGTGCCCTCGCACTTTCCGGCCATGGGCGAGGTGAAGATCTCCTCCGTCGGCATGTTGGGGATGTAAAACGCCCCGTTGACGGCGTTGACCGCGCCGGCGCCCTCCCAGTGCGCGCCGGGGATCAGCTCGGCGGTGAAATGCGTGCCGTTGGCGCTCTCGTACCGCAGGGAGACGAAGTTCTGCGCGTTGAGCCAGGCCGCCTTCTCGGTGATGAAATCCGTATGCGCCTTCCAGGCGGCGACGGGGTCGTTTTCCTCATCCACGCGCACGGTGGTCAGCACCGCGTCCCACAGCTTGCTCATCGCCTCGTCCACATTGAGGCCGGGGAAGCACTTGAGCGCCCACTTCTCCGAGGGCAGCGCGGCGATGACCCACTGATGCTTCCCATCGATGGCGTTGCGGTAGGGCTTCAGCACCGCGGAGCGCGCACGCATGACGGCGCTGAGCTTTTCGGCGTCGATGCCCGCCATGGCGTCCGGGTCGCCTCCGGCGATGAAGATGCGGCAGGGCAGGTCGGACACCACCTGCTTCTGCTTTTCGACCTCCCAGGGCAGGACCTCGGAGAGCGTGTCCGTCGACGCGCAAAGGTAATCCAGGCGGCTCTGCTCGTCGCAGCGCCACTCCACGTTGACCTTCTTGGCCCCGGCCCTGTAGGCCTCCTCCACGACCATCACGGCAAATTCATATTCCCTGACCGACGCGGTGAGGCTGACCACCTGACCGCTCTGCACGTTCGCGCCCGTTCTGACGATGAGTCTGGCGTACTTCTGTTTGATTTCCTGTGTAATTTTCATGTTTTTCATTCCTTTCCGTTCAGTTGCAGGATAAACTAAAATACAGACGGCATGGCCTGCCGTCTGCGGAGTTATCTGTTGATAAAGGCTTCCAGCCTGCGCCGCGCCGCCTCGAGGTCGGGCACGATGACGTCCATTCCTGAAATCCTCTTGCTCTGATACTCGCCCACGTATGGCAGGTACAGCTGGTCGAAGGAGGCGTCGTACATGTTGTACATGATGGGTATCAGGGAAATGATATCGCTGAGGGTCAGGTTCGTCTCCATGCGCTCCATGGCCATGGACGCAATGCGGCTCAGGTCGAGGATGGACATGTCTCTCAGCTTCTCAAACACCTTCCACAGCACCTCGCGCTGCCGCTCAGTGCGCTGAAAATCGGACTCGCCCCTTCTGTACCGGGCATAGGCCTGGGCCTGCTTGCCGTTCATGTGCTGCTCGCCGGTGCGCGTCAGGAAGTCGCTGTTCGCCTCCAGGTGAAACTGGTAGTTATACCCGTCGATCACGCCGTTGATGGCGGCGAGCTGCTTTTCGGAAACCACCGTCAGCGTCAGCCCGCCGATCTCGTCCAGCATGTCGGTGAGCAGGGTCAGGTCCACGGCCACGTACTCGTCCACCGTCAGGCCGTAGTTGTACTGCAGCGTCTCCCGGAGCAGGTCAAACCCGCCGTACACCCAGGCGGCGTTGATGCGGTTGTTCCCGCGCCCGGGCAGGGTGACATAAGAGTCCCGCAAAAAAGAGGTCATGCGGATCTCGTTGCGGTTGCCGTCCACGGTCAGCACGATGATCGTGTCCGAGCGGGAACGTCCCTCGCCCGGACGCGCGTCCAGGCCCACGAGCAGGATATTGCGGATGCCATCCACGGTGTCGATCAGCTCTCCCGTACCGATGAGGTAGTCCGCCACCTCGCTGTCCAGCTGAGCGATCATCTCCGCGTCCAGCAGCCCCTGATAGGAATAGTCGTCGTCCGGCATCGCCGGCGCGACAGGCGCGGCGTCCGCCGCCTCGTCCGCCTCGGCGTCACCGCTTGCGCCGGTCTGCGACGCGCCCGACTGCGTCCCCGCCAACGACGCGCCCGTCAGCATAAGTCCCATGCACAGCACAAGGCACAGGCACGCTCGGATCCAAACTGAAAATCTCTCTGTCATCATGTATGCGCTCCTCAGGGCGTCGGTCATGCGGTCACATCGGACACACAGCTAAAGCCATTTTACGGAATTATATCATCGCAACGTTATATCCCTGTGAATTTCCTCCGAGCTTTTATACGTTTTTCGCCCGAATACTGTACAATGCAGACGTTGTTGTGGTATAATCATTCAATAATACCCGGCAAACGCCGGTTTCAATCGGAGGAATCATCTTGGATCCTGTTCCCTTGTGGCCATCTCTTTTGCTCACGCTGGGTCTGATCGCACTGACGTTTATTCTCACGCTTCTGGAATCCGCGGCTGAAGACCTGACCGAAAGCCGTCTGGAACGCATGAAGGACGAGGGCAGCGACCGCGCCGCCTCGATCCTTGAAAAGCTGCCCCGATGCGGGGGCATGCTCTCCGCCATTCACTCGGCACTGCTTCTGACAGCGCTCATATGCGGGGCCCTGCCCCTCGTCTCGCTCACGGGCTGGCTCGTCCGCGCGATCGGCGTGACAGACGTCGCGGCGTGGCCGGGGAGCGGGCTTTTTGCCGTCTGCCTTGCCGCGGCGCTGCTGGTCATGACGGCGCTGATGCGCCTGTTCGGGCGCGAGCTGCCCCGCCGCGTCGCCGCCAGGCACGCCGACCGGCTCGTCGTGGCCCTGTTCGGCGCGCTGCGGTTTATTCAGGGCCTGTTCAGTCCGCTGACGGCGCTCGTCACCGGCGGGACGCGGATGCTGCTGCGCCTGTTCGGCATCGACCCGGACAAGGCTGACGAGGACATCACCGAGGACGAGATCCTCGCCATGGTGGACATCGGCGAGGAAAACGGCTCCATCGAGAGCAATGAAAAGGAACTCATCGAGAATATCTTTGACTTCAGCAATATGACGGCTGAGGACTGCATGATCCACCGCACGGACGTGACGGCCATCGACGTGGACATCGGCGAGGACGAGCTCATCGACCTGATCCGGGAGACGGGCTTCTCGCGCTTCCCGGTCTACGGCGACGACATCGACGACATCGTCGGCATGCTGACCACGCGGTCGTATCTGCTGAACGCGCGCCTGCCCGAGGGCGAGCGCAAGACCGTCCGCGAGCTCATGCGCCCGGCGTACTTCGTCCCTGAAACCGTGCCCACCGACGTCCTCTTCCGCGAAATGCAGGCAAAGAAGAATCACATGGCCATCGTGGTGGACGAGTACGGCGGCACCAGCGGCATCATCACGCTGGAGGACCTGCTGGAGGAGATCGTCGGCAACATCTACGACGAGTTCGACCCCCAGTCCGGGCAGGACATCATCCCCCTGGCGGACGGGAGCTGGAAGGTCGCCGGAAGCGTCGAGCTGGAGCCTCTGTGCGAGGCTCTTGGCATCGACGAAATCGAATCCGAGGAGTTCGACACCCTTGGCGGAATGGTCTTCAGCCAGCTGACCACCATCCCGGACGACGGCAGCCACCCGGAAGTCGAGTGCTACGGGCTGCACATCCGCGTGGACGAGCTCACCGACCGCCGGGTCGAGTGGGCCACCGTGCGAAAGCTGGATCCAAAGGCTGAGGACAGCGAAGTCTGAAAAAGGAGTCCCGCATGCAGCGCAGCGTCAAAGTCAACGGAGAAATCATAGATTACACCCTGATCAAAACCGCCCGCGCCTCGGTGGAGATCCGCGTCCTGCCGAACGAGATTCGACTCTTCGCGCCTCAGAGCTATCCGCTGCGGCGGGCCGATCAGCTCGTAAGGGACAAGGCCGACTGGATCGCGCAGGCGCGCCGCCGCTTTACCGAATACGAAGCCCGGGAGGCTGCCCTCTACCCCATGACCGACGGCATGCCCGTGCCCGTCGAAGGGCGGCAGTACACGCTGCGCGTAACATACGGCACGCGCAGCAGCGCGTATCAGGCGGGCGACGAACTCGTGATCATCACGCCGGATACCGCACCGGACAAAGTGCGCGAAGCCCTGCGCGGCTATCTGATCGGCCGCGCGCAGCAGAGAATTCGCGAGCGGCTGGATCACTTCATTCCCCTCGTCGGGCGCGCACCCGGCCGCGTCACCATCCGCGAACAGCGCACCAAATGGGGCAGCTGCTCCGGACAGGGAAACCTCAACTTCAACTGGAAGCTGATCATGGCCCCGCCCGAGGCGCTGGATTACGTGGTCATCCACGAGCTGTGTCATCTGTACGAATTCAACCACTCCCCCAGATTCTGGGAGCGCGTGTCCCGGTACATGCCGGAATACGCCGTCTGGCGGGATTTCCTCCGCTCCGGGTGGGCGCACCCGTTCCCCTGAACATTCGCTAAGATTCGCTTTTATGACCGGCAAAACGAATATACGTGGCAAAACCGACAATGCAGAAGCGGATTAAAGGAGTGCCGTCTTATGATAGAACGCTCAATTGAATATTACCAGGAGCTTGTCCACTCGTTAGCCGCCTTGCCGACAGAGGTAGAATGGGTTGAATTCAAAGTAAATAATAAAGATCCGGAACGGATTGCGAAATATATCTCTGGATTAAGTAATGTGGCCACGCTTCTCGACCGGTCGAATGCCTACATTGTATGGGGAATTGAGAACGAAAGCCATAGAATCATTGGCACAGATTTTGAATACAGAAAGGCGAAAAAGGGAAACCTGGAGTTGGAACTGTGGCTTGCGCAGCAAATCAATCCCAAGATCGGTTTTACTTTCCATGAAGTACCTTATCGGGACGAGAGTGGAAGTATGATTCGTGTAACGCTGATTGAAATACCTTGTGCTGAAGGCGAACCGACCAGATATGGAAGTGTGGGTTACATTCGTATCGGGAGCAATCTGAAACATTTATCAGAGTTCAAAGAGAAGGAAGCTGAACTTTGGAGAAAGTTTGACAAAACGCCCCTCGAAAAGAGAATAGCCTATACAGAAGCCAGCGAGGATGACGTAGTTACTCTGTTGGATTATCCCGGTTATTATCGCAAACTGGGATTGCCGATTCCTGGTAATCGGGATAAGGTACTGCATGATTTGAGCGACGAGAAATTTATATATAAAAACGATGGTGGTACATGGGATATCACGAATTATGGTGCGTTAATGATTGCCGTAAATCTGAAAAAGTTTGAACGACTGAGCAAACGTGTCGTCCGCGTCATTCGCTATCCGGACAAATCACGCCTAGGTGGAATCAGCGAGCGTGAGTTTTCTTCCGGATACGTGATTTCTTTTGAGGAGATTGTAACTTATATTATGACAGTCATACCGCAAGAAGAGATCATGGAAAGAGGAATTCGCAGACAAAAGTACAACTTCCCAGAAAGTGCTATCCGTGAATTATTGGCAAATACATTGGTTCATCAGGCATTGGATCAATATGGCACAAACCCTATGATAGAAATTTTTGTGGATAGAATCGAGTTCTCCAATGCAGGCGCTCCTCTGGTGGCAATCGAACGTATTATTGATACCGTTCCTCTGTCCAGAAATGAAAATATGGCGGGATTCATGCATCGCTGTGGTATTTGCGAAGAACGCGGCAGTGGCTATGACAAGATTATTGCTGCCACGAGTGCAGATGCATTATTGGCTCCGAAAATCGAAAACCAAAATAATCAATTTACAAAAGTAACGCTGTTCTCCAAGGTTCCCTTTGAGTTGACAGCAAAGGAGGATCGCGTTCGTACCTGCTATATGTTCGCATGTCTTGCATTCGTCAATTCGTCATCGATTTCCAATGCGGATATCCGGTCTGCGTTTGGATTGGAAGAGAGTGAAAAAGTCAAAGCGTCTCGGGTGATACGCGATACAATAAGCTCAAAACTGATCAAGCCTGTGGATCCTTCAACGGCGCCGAGATATATGAGATATGTCCCTTTCTGGGCTTGATTTAAGTTTCCGTAAGTTACAAGGCGAGGGGAGGCAGCAGGGCAACAACTGAAAGAACGGCCTGAACTACCCCAAAATCAGGTGTTTTTGAAATCGGCAATCCCGGATCCTAAGTTTCCGTAAGTTTCAGACTATGGATTTAGTGGTTCGACAAATAAGCTAAACGCATATTCCCATGATTGATGCGACAACACGAGATCTAGTATTTTCGCTTGTCCATAAAAGGGAATACAACCTTCAATTATGTCCCTCGAAAAGAACTGTCACCGAAAGGATGATACCATGTCTTACGAATACAACATCCGCTACCTGAAGGGCGCGGCAGCCCTCCCTCTTTCCGGCGCCTTCGACCCAACCGAGATTCCCGAGCCCTGGAAATCCCTTGACGAGGCCGTCCTCGACCAGATGCCCTGGGGCGGGGACTACAAGCCCGACACCCGGGCACGCGCGGGCTGGAACGAGCAAGGCATCCACGTGCTGATGTACTCCAACGAGCCGCAGATCCGCGCCGAGGTGCTCGTGCACGGCGGGCCCGTCTGCACGGACTCCTGCGTGGAATTCTTCCTCATGCCGAACCCGGACAGCGGGCTGTACCTCAACTGCGAGGTCAACCCGCAGGGCATCGTCCATCTGGGCGTGGGCGACGGGCGCTACGGCCGCCTGGTCATGTCCGTCCTGCCTGAAGGCATGAACGTCACCCACTCGGATCACAGCGGCGGCTGGTGGGCCGTGAGCTACACCCTGCCCGCCGATTTCATCCGCTCGAAACTCGACGGCAATATCCAGATCAACCAAGCCATGCGGGGGAATTTCTACAAGTGCGGCGACAAAACCGCCCACCCTCACTACGTCATGTTCAAGCCCTACGACACCGAAAAGCCGGACTATCACCGGCCCGAGCTGTTCGCCCCCATGACGCTGACGGGCGTCTGACGCTCAGGTAAGGAAACAATTCTCTATGGATCAGAACAAGGATCAGATTTCACTGTTTGACGCGCCCGCGCCGGACGCGGAGCGCCCCGCCTATCAGCCCCTGGCCGCCCGGCTGAGGCCGAAGTCCCTCGACCAGTTCGTGGGGCAGACGCACCTGCTCGGCAAGGGCGCGGCGCTGCGCCGGCTGATCGAGAGCGACCAGATCAGCTCCATGATCTTCTGGGGGCCGCCGGGCGTGGGCAAGACCACCCTGGCCCAGATCATCGCCGGGCGCACGCAGTCCGCGTTCATCGAGTTCTCCGCCGTGACCAGCGGCATCAAGGACATCCGCGACGTCATGCAGAAGGCGGACGACAACCGCCGCTTCGGGCAGAGGACCATCGTCTTCGTGGACGAAATACACCGCTTCAACAAGGCGCAGCAGGACGCCTTCCTTCCCTTCGTCGAGAAGGGGAGCATCGTCCTCATCGGCGCGACGACGGAAAACCCCTCTTTCGAGGTCAACGCCGCGCTCTTGTCCCGCTGCAAGGTGTTCGTCCTCAGAGCGCTTGAAAAGGCGGACATCGTGACCCTGCTTGAGCGCGCGCTCAAGGACCCGCAGGGCTTCGGCGGGGAATCCGTCCGGATGGCCGAGGGGACGCTCGACCGGATCGCCGTCTGCGCCAACGGGGACGCGCGCACGGCCCTGTCCACCCTTGAAATGGCCGTCCTCAACGGGGATCTGATGGAGGACGGGAGTCTTCAGGTCACGCACGAGACGCTGGACAGGTGCACGTCCCGCAAGTCCCTCCTCTACGACAAAAACGGCGAGGAACACTACAACCTCATCTCCGCGCTGCACAAGTCCATGCGCAATTCCGACCCGGACGCCGCGGTGTACTGGCTCATGCGCATGCTGGAGGCGGGCGAGGATCCCATATACATCATCCGGCGGGTGATCCGCTTCGCCAGCGAGGACGTGGGCCTGGCCGACCCGCAGGCCCTTCAGCAGGCGGTGGCGGCGTATCACGCCTGCCATCTGATCGGCATGCCGGAGTGCAGCGTGCACCTGTGCCAGGCGGTGGTATACGTGGCCCTGGCGCCCAAGTCCAACGCCCTGGACGTGGCCGTCATGGAAGCTGGAAAGGACGCCCGCGAAGCCCTCAGCGAACCGGTGCCCCTGCACCTTCGAAACGCGGTCACCGGCCTTATGAAAGACCTGGACTACGGCAAGGGCTATCAATACGCCCACGATTACGACGAAAAGCTCACGGCCATGACCTGCCTGCCGGAGGACATGGCGGACAGGCGTTACTATCGCCCCGCGGGTCAGGGCTGCGAAAAGGCGCTGTTGGAGCGGCTCGAGCAGATCAGGGCCTGGAAAAAGGAACACGCCTGAGAGGATTTTATTTATGCCGGAAAGTCAAAACATTGAATTCAAGGAATCATGGCGCGACGATTACCTGAAATGGATATGTGGATTTGCCAATGCTCAGGGCGGAACTATAGTTGTGTGCTGCCAGAAGGCTGGACTATAAACACGCTGACAGAACCACACAGCTCCAATCCATATAATCCAGATATCGCAAATGTCTTTTACCGTGCCGGATACATAGAACATTGGGGACGAGGCATCCAGAAAATTTGCGACGCCTGCAAGGAATTGGGAGCGGATCCTCCGGAATATGAACTCATCGGTCACGATTTGCGCGTACATTTCAAGGCATTACAGAGCGCCCTCATAAAGGACAGCAACGATCCAAAGGATCAACCTGATACTTTAGGTGATACTTTGAATGATACTTTGGCAGATACTATTATCTCCCTGCTGCAAAAAAATCCTAAAATCACGCAAGAAGAAATAGCAAAGGCCAGCAAGGCTTCTATACCTACCATAAAACGGGCTATGAAGATACTTTCAGACACTGGCAGGATTAACCGAATAGGTGGAAAACGCTATGGTTATTGGGAAACGCATTGACTCATAGGCGTTTAATGAAATAAAACAATAAATTGTTACAGCACAGGAGGAATCATCATATGAAAAAGTATCGCGTAGGCATTATCGGCGCTACGGGCATGGTCGGACAGAGGTTTTTGTCCCTGCTGGAAAACCATCCCTGGTTTGACGTCACCGCGCTGGGCGCGAGCGCCCGCTCGGCCGGACAGTCCTATGAGGACGCCGTAAAGGACCGCTGGGCGTTTACCTGGCCCATTCCGGAAAAGTATCGGGGCATGAAGGTCGTCGACGCCGCCGACATAAAGGGCATCGCCGACCGGTGCGATTTCGTCTTCTGCGCCGTGAACATGCCCAAGGCCGAGATCCTGGCCCTGGAGGAGGCCGTCGCCCGGACGGAAACGCCCGTGGTCTCCAACAACTCCGCCAACCGCTGGACGGAGGACGTGCCCGTCTTCATCCCCGAGATCAACCCGGAGCACGCCGAAGTCATCGAACACCAGCGCCGCCGCCTGGGCACGAAGCGCGGTTTCATCACCGCCAAGCCCAACTGCTCCATCCAGAGCTACGTGCCGGCCCTGAGCCCGCTGCGCCCCTTTGGGATCGAGAAGATCAGCGTCTGCACCTATCAGGCCATCTCCGGCGCGGGAAAGACCTTCGCCCGCTGGCCTGAGATGGTGGACAACGTGATCCCCTTCATCGGCGGCGAGGAAGAGAAGAGCGAGCGCGAGCCCCTGAAGATCTGGGGTCATGTCGAGGACGGCCGCATCGTGACGGCGCAAAAGCCCGTCATCTCGGCCCAGTGCTATCGCGTGGCGGTGTCCGACGGCCACATGGCGGCGGTATCCGTCTCCTTCGAAAAGAAGCCGCCCCGGGACGAGATAATCGCCCTCTGGCGCGCCTATCAGGGCGAACCGCAGAAGCTGAACCTCCCCTCCGCGCCGGAGCACTTCATCACGTACTTTGACGAGGACGACCGCCCCCAGACCCGCCTCGACCGCGACAATGAAAAGGGCATGGGCGTCAGTGTGGGACGCCTTCGCGAGGACAGCCTGTTCGACTACAAGTTCGCCTGTCTGTCCCACAACACCGTCCGCGGCGCGGCGGGCGGCGCGATCCTCTCCGCCGAGATGCTCTGTGCCAAGGGCTACATCGAGAACAAGTGATCATGAAAAAACGCATACTCTGCTTCGGCGATTCCAACACCTACGGCACCCGCCCCAACGGCGGCCGTTTTGACGAGCAGACGCGCTGGCCAGCCCGCATGGGGCAGCTCCTGGGCGACGGGTACGCCGTCGTGGAAGAGGGCTTCGGCGGGCGCACCACCGTTTTCGACGATCCGGTCGAGGGCGGATACAAGAGCGGAGCGGATTACCTGCCGCCCTGCCTGATGAGCCACAATCCGCTGAGCCTGGTCATCCTCATGCTGGGCGCAAACGACGCGAAGGCCCGCTTCCACATGTCCGCCCGCACCATCGCCGAGGGATGCATGCGCCTGATCCGCCTCGTCCGACTGTACGGCATGGACGAGGTCGGCCAGCCGCCGAAGATCCTCCTCGCGGCGCCGCCGCCCATCGGCGAATGGGTCATGGACACGCCCTACGCCCAGGTCTTCGGCCCGGAGGCGGCCGCCGTGACCCGGGGCTTTGCCGCCGAATACGCGCGCTACGCCCGGCTGATGCGCTGCGCGTTTTTCGACGCCGGATCCGTCTGCGCCTGTTCCCGGGAGGACGCCATCCACCTGACGGCTGAGGGGCATAAGGCTCTGGCGGAGGCTCTGGCGGAGGAAGTCAGGCATCTGAATCTGTAGTTCTCCCATGATCAGCCAACGCCCTATATGTATAAAAATATCGGCCTGCCCTCGCGATGAGGTCAGGCCGATTTGATTTGCAGATCCGCCGGCTCACATTCTTCCCGCCATCAAGCTGGCCAGGTGGACGCCGTTCCCGCCGCCCGCAAGCACGCCCTTCAGGCAGGCGTTGCAGTAGCACACGGCCCGGTCGGTCGCGTACTTTTTCACCTGATCGCGCATTTTCTCAAGGGCCTGCTCGTCGCTCAGGGGCGTCACATGCACGACCGCGTCGGAAAAGAACCGGGGCGCCAGCTTCAGCGCCGCGCCGGACACCGGCGTATAGAGGAACAGCCCGTCGAAATCCGCCCGGTCGAAACTGTCCTCCAGCTCCACGGGCACCATGTTCATGCGCCGGAGGCATGCCCTGACGGCCTCCTGCTGGGGGCGGTCGTTCCGGGCGCGCCAGCAGTCCTGCACGGTGATCCGCTCGCCGCCGTAATCCGGCCAGGGGAAATTGGGGTCTTTCAGGGCGTACTCCCACAGGCTGACCGTCTCCGCCTGGGGCGAACACTCCCTCGTGACGCCGAAACAGCTCTGGCAGTCGGAAACGAACAGATCCCCGGCCATAAGCCTCTTCTGCAGGGGGCGGCAGCAGTCCGGTATACTCATGCCCTTGCGCGTGAGGAAATATCGCCCGAGCCTCTCCGTGGCACGCGGGTCGGCCTTTCTGAAATTGCAGCTGGGAAGGTAGTATTCCATGACGTCACGCTCCCTTTCGCCGTCGATGCGTTCCTTTACCAGTCGCCCCGGGGATGCTTCGCGTAGAATTCCTCGGCGAAATCCCTCAGCGCGTCCTGCTCGATGGCGGAGCGTATATCCTCCATGAGCCTGAGCAAAAACCTCAGGTTGTGCCAGCTTAAAAGCCGCAGCGAGAGAATCTCCTCCGCCTTGAAGAGGTGCCGCAGGTACGCGCGCGTGAAATCCGTGCAGGCGTAGCAGTCGCAGTCCTCTTCCAGCGGCCCGAAGTCGTGCGCGTACGCCGCGTTTTTGATGACCAGGCGGCCGTTTCGCGTAAAGACCGTGCCGTTTCGAGCCACGCGCGTCGGCAGCACGCAGTCGAACATGTCCACGCCCCGCATGACGCCCTCGACCAGGCAGTCCGGGCTCCCGACGCCCATGAGGTAGCGCGGCTTGTCCTGCGGCATGATCGGATTGATCGCCTCGAGGATCTTATACATGACGTCCTTGGGTTCGCCCACGGACAGGCCGCCGATGCCGTAGCCCGGCAGGTCGAGCTTCGCCATCTCCCGGGCGCACTCTATGCGCAGATCCTCGTAAAACGCGCCCTGAACGATGCCGAACAGCGCCTGATCCTCGCGCTTTTTGGCGTCCATGCAGCGGTTGAGCCAGCGGATCGTGCGGTACATGGCGCTCCTGGCCTTGTCCCGGTCACAGGGCCAGGCGGAGCATTCGTCAAACTGCATGATGATGTCCGAGCCCAGCTTTTCCTGAACGCCGATGCTGACCTCCGGGGTAAAGACGTGCCGGCTCCCGTCCAGATGGGACTGGAACTGCACACCGTTCTCGGTGACCTTCCTCAGCTCCGACAGCGAGAACACCTGAAACCCGCCGCTGTCCGTGAGGATCGGCCTGTCCCAGTTCATAAACCGGTGCAGGCCCCCCGCCTCGGCCACCAGATCGGCTCCCGGCCTCAGGTACAGGTGATACGTGTTGGACAGGATGATCTGCGAGCCGATCCGCTTCAGCTCGTCGGGGGACATGGTCTTCACCGTGGCCTGCGTACCCACGGGCATGAAAATCGGCGTCTCGATGACGCCGTGCGGCGTGTGCAGGCGTCCGCGGCGGGCGCCCGTCTGTTTGCATACGTGCAGCAGTTCAAATTCAAACGGTTTTGCCAAGAAATTCACTCCCGGTTACATATTGGTCTGATCGCTTCATCGCGATTGCGCCTGCGTCGCGCTCCGAACGTTCATCATGTCTTCGAGCGCCTCGAGCATGCTCTCATCCGGCTGAATGAGCAAGAGCCGCGCCATCTCGTCGCCGTCCTTTTTATAGGCGACGGCGCGGGTCTCGTGCGGCGACTGCCTGAGGACGGCCTTGTCGTACGCCTGGGCGTTGCCATAGGCCTTGAATACGTCGTCCTTCAGTCCCACGGCGAGGATCTGTCCGGCGGGTATGTCGTGAATGACGCGCGTATGATCCCGGTAGACGAGCTCCACGACGAAATGCTCCCCGTCGGCCGTGTAGCGGTAGCTCTTGACGCTCAGGCGCATGCACAGCACCGCCTCGATGATTATTACCGCCCACACGGCAAAGCGGATATACCTGAGGCTCTCCACGCCGGCCAGCGCCTGCTCCACCCATCCAGCCAGCACGATCGACGCGACCAGCCCGGCGATGATCAGGACCCCCGCCGCGGGCCTGATGTTCTGGCCCTTCAGGAGCTGGGACGTCATGGCTGCGTCTCCTGCGCATCGCCGTCGGAAACAGCTTCGTCCTCCGGTATTTCAGCGCCGAAGGCCCCCGGCTCGAACAGGACCTGCATCTCGTGGATGACGGCCGCCGCCGTGTCCGGATTCTGGCTGAACGCCATGATGCAGACGTATTTGTCCGTCGTGTCGTAGGAGAAGGCGTCGGTCAGGCCCGTCATGGGCGTGGCCTGAAGCGCGTACACGTGCTGCACGCCGGTGGCCTTTTCGTTCTCGTCGAGCTCGTCGAAGGTCACCTTGCCGAGGCTCCGGTCACCGGTGTAGAGAAGGCCGTCTTCAATGTAGCCGTCCAGCGGGACCAGCAGGCCCTGATCCGCCAGATCCGTCATCAGGGTTCGGCTGATCAGGTATATGTCGCCCTCCTGCGCCGCCAGAAGGACCATGAACTTCTGCGCGGCGTAATAGTCGTTTTCACTGGTGCCCTCGCCCGAATAATCCAGGCCGAGGATCTCCAATTCCTGAAGGGCGGGCTCGTAATCCTCCGCCTGAACGTCGACGCCCGCTTCGGCGTCGCGCTGGATTTCCCATTCCTTGCCCGCGGCCAACAGCTGAGCCTGGACCTCTTTGGTCGCGTCCGTGGCCGTGTTGACGTACGCGCCCACCATTTCGATGTCGATGCGCCGGGCGTTCGGCGCCCGGTAGGCCGTGGTGGAGAACAAAAGGTTCCCCAGCAGCACCGCGACGATGGCGATTAGTCCATAGATATATTTGTTGTAAAACACATGATTGCGGAATTTCGCGCCGGTCATTTTCGTATTCGGCAAAGCAATGCACCTCCTGAGTCGGGATATCTCCCCAATTTTTATTATACAGGGGGACGCTCAAATCGGCAATAGACTTTTTTCGGGAAAATGCCCACGAAGCGCCCCGGATCGAAGCCCAAAGGCAAATCAGTCTCATTTGTCAAAATGTCTTTACAAATCCGCAACTTTCAATTATCATAAGATATACTGTAAACACATCGCCCTTGTCCAAAGGAGCTGACGGCCCATGAACAGCGAATTTCTCAAATACATCAACGACGAGGCTCAGCGACTGAGCGGCGTTTACGTGCCGCTGCGCGCCGGGTTTCTTCGGCAGCGCCTTGTCAGAAGAGTGCCCCTGTCCTGGCTGCGCCCCAACCCGGACGACGAGTTCTGCTCCCGCGATATCGGTCCCAACGACGGGATCATCGCGCGATACGCGAGAGCCTACCGCGAAATGAAGCCGGCCACCGATCTGACCGACTTCATACCGGACGGCAGCTTCGATTCGGACAGCGTCCTCAACCCGCTGATCGTCCAGAGGATCCACCCGGGCGGGTACATGATCCTCAACGGGCATCACCGGTGGGCCGCGGCGCGCCAGGTCGGCCGAAAGACCATACGCGTCTGCGTCGTCAACCTGACGCAGAAGCAGGACGTCCAAAAGGCCCTCGACCTGTCCAAAAACACGAAACGCGCGACGCTGGACCTGGACGAAGTCGTCTTTTGCGAAAAGGGCGCGCCCTGTGAAAAGGCACTCCCGTTCCCGCTGAGCCGCGTGTATCCGCAGCGCGTGCGGCTCGGCGTGCCCGCGCTGTTTCACCGCCTCGCCCAATGGGGCTACGACGTCTGGGTCTACAGTTCCGGGTACTATTCGATGGATGAAATCACCCACCTGCTCGGCCACCACCGCGCGCGCGTCACCTGCGCGGTCACTGGCACCGCGCGCAAGGGCCCTCGTGGCGCACGCATGGACGAACAGCTCGAGGCCATGCTCGCGCGCAAGTACACCCAGACCGTCCACATCGACCAGAAATCCATCCTTTTCGTGGACAGCCAGTCCAGGCGGTTTGAGGAATACCTGTTGAGCGGAACGGACGAATCCTGGAGTCGGGAGATCATCGGCCTCATGGGAAAGAAGGATGTGCATGCGAACAGCTGAACCGCAGAAGAAAATGCGCGTCTCCTTCGACCTGGACGAGGTGCTCTTCGTCTCCCCCGCGAACCACAAGACCGAGCCGCTGCCGCCCTGGCCGCTGCGCCTCATCTTCCGGGAAAACCTGCGCCTCGGCACGCCGGACCTGATCAACGAGCTGCAGCGCCTGGGGTACGACGTCTGGGTCTACACCTCCTCCTTCCGGACGGAGAGATACATCCGCACGCTGTTTCGGCTCTACGGCGTCCGGTTCGACGGCATCGTCAACGCGGAGAGGCATCTTCGGGAGGTTCAGCGCAACAGAAAGACTCTCCTCCCGCAGAAGATGCCCAACTGGTACAAGATCTCCCTGCACGTGGACGACGAGGAGGTCATCTGCTCCTCGGCGCGCCAGTACGGGTATGAGGCGTACCGCCTGGACGCCCAGGACGACGATTGGAAGGACAAGATCATCGCCCGCGCCGCGCAGATCAAAAGGGCGCGGGGCTTTGAATAGACCGCTGTGACGGGACCAACGGAGAGGAGGACGACCCCTTGGACAAAAACGCCAGCTTCGGCGCGCTCTACGCGGCTGACGATCTGAACCGCCTGCTGCCTTCCTCAGAGCAGGCCGGAGAGACCCGCGCCGACCGCGTCGTAGGATGTTTCTACTTTCTCACCCACGGAGCCGGTCAGCGGCCCACGCCCGCGCCGTGCAACGTGACGCAAATCATGCATACAACCCCTGAGGCGCTCGCCGACCTCTCGCACCCCGCCTGGGGCCATGGCGCTCTGTACTGGGATGAGCCTCTGTTCGGCTATTATTTTCAGACGGACAAATGGGTTCTGCGACGGCACGTCAAGCTGCTGACGCACGCGGGCGTGGACTTCCTGATCTTTGACACGACAAACCGCGTCACCTTCTGGCTGCACGTCAAAGCCCTGCTCGAAGTGCTTGAGGAATACCGCCTCGATGGCTGGGACGTGCCGAAAATCGCCTATTACACCAACACCCGCTCCGGTGAGACCGTCGATGAAATCTGGCGCGACCTGTACGAGCCCGGGTTGTTCTCGCAGCTCTGGTTCCGGTGGGAAGGCAAGCCCTTCATCATCGCCGATCCGGACGAATGCACCGGGGAGCAGCGCTCCTTCTTCACCTTCCGGCTGCCCCAGTGGCCCACCGAAGCCCAAAAGCCGGGCGGCTGTCCATGGATCGATTTTGAGCGCCCTCAACGGGTCTGGGTCAACCCGTCGGGCGAGAACGAAATTGTTCCCGTCAGCGTGGCGCAGCACCCCAACCTGAGCTTTGGAGACGGCGCCTTTTACGGCGATCCGGTGCCGCGGGGCCGCGCTTTCCACGACGCCCGCAACGACAAAACGCCGGAAGCCCTCTTATACGGCTACAACGTGGCTGAACAGTGGGAACGCGCCATCAGCCTCGATCCGAAAATGGTCTTCTTCACCGGGTGGAATGAATGGACGGTCGGCCGCATTCAGGGCGACGAGCCGCGTCCCGTCCTGCTGGTGGATCAGGCCGACAGGGAGTATTCGCGGGACGTCGAACCCATGCGGGGCGGTTTTTTTGACAACTACTACATGCAGCTGTGCGACTATATCCGCCGCTACAAGGGAGCGCCGCCCCTCCCAAAGAAACAGCCGCCTCACTGCATCGACCTGAACGCGCCGTTTGACCAGTGGAACGACATTCCCGCATATTGGGCCATGCCCTTCGGGACGATCCCCCGGCGCGCTGAAGGTCAGGGCGGCGTGATCTACGAAAACGCCACAGGCCGGAACGAATTCGAATGCCTGAAAGTTGCGCACGACAGAGAAAACGTGTATTTCTACGCCCGCACGCGCAGGGACATCGTCTTCAACATGTTCACCAAGTGGATGACGCTGTACATCGGCGCGGCGGGCAGGCCCTATGAACCGCATTGGCACGGGTTTCACTACATCGTCAATGATATCGTCCTTGACAGATGCGCCACCTTTGTACAGAAATGCCTGGGCGGCTACCGTTTCGGCGGGAACACACGCATCCGTTACCGGTTCGAAGGCCGCGAACTGATGATTGCCGTGCCCAGGTCTTTCATGCGGCTGGATCAGGACGGATTCGAGCTGCGCTTCAAGTGGGCTGACCACACCGGAAAGAACGAGACGATATCCGATTTTTATGAAAACGGCGACGCCGCGCCCTACGGCCGCTTCGCCTATATCTACCGCGCACAGTGAAAGGAGACGATGTCAATGAAGATCCAACGCATCACGGCCGGGCGGGACGCCGTCACGCTGTACACCGATTCGGACGGAAGCGCCGTCCTGCGGGAGAGCGTCCCCGTCGTGGGGGCCAAGCCGGGCCGAACGCTGACCCTTCTGCCCGTCGAAGTCACGAATAAGACGGTCGAGCTCCCGCGCTTCGACGGCGCGCGCGACCGCGTCTTTTCCCGCTTTGACCTCTTCGAAAGCGGCGCGCCGACGGCAGGGATCCGCTACGTGACGGACGCGGCGGCGGACGTGCCCGCCGACAACACCCCCTATCCTCAGCCCGACATCAAAAAAACGCTCGGCCTTCCGGGCGAACTGGCCAAACGACATCACATCCGTCAGGGGCTGATGAACATCAACCTGCCGGCGCTGATGACCACCCTGCCCGGGCCCGACGACATCGCGTATCCCTTCAACGGCCGGACCTACTACGTGCGCAGGGCCGCCGTCGAGGAAATCGACCGTCACATGACGTCCGTCCCCATGATGACTGCGATCCTGCTCAACTCGCCGCGCCTGTTCGGCTCAACCGGGGAACGGGCGCTGCTGGACGCCTGCATCCACCCCGGGTACGACTGGAACTGCTCGAACGCCTACATCAGCGCCTTCGACATGGAGACCGAGGAGGGCCAGGGCTATTACGCCGCCTTCGTCTCGTTCCTGGTCGAGCGCTATACCCGGCCCGACAGAAAGTACGGCCACCTGGCGGGGGCCATCATCTCCAACGAGGTGAACAGCCAGTACATCTGGGGCAACGCCGGCGAGATGCCCGTCGAGGCCTACGTGCGCGAATACGCGCAGGCGCTGCGCCTCGCGTGGCTGTGCGGGCAGCGCTTCTGCGCGCACTTCAGGGTCTACATCTCGCTGGATCAGTTCTGGTGCGGGACGAATTTCGATCCGTCGCAGACGGGGCGCTACTACAGCGGACGGCGCATGCTTGAACTGCTGGCTCAGTACACCCGCGAGGAAGGCGATTTCCCCTGGAACGTCGCCTATCACCCCTACCCCGAGGACCTGCGATGGCCGGACTTCTGGCACGACCGGGCGCCGGACTTCACCTTCTCAACGCCCAAGATCACCTTCAAGAACATGGAGGTGCTGGAGGCCTTCCTCTCGCAGGAGTCGTTCCTGTACCGCGGTGAACCTCGGCGCATCATCTTCAGCGAGCAGGGCTTCAACTCGCAGAACGGCCCCATGCAGGCCCTCACTGAGCGCATGGCCGCCGCGGGTTACGTGCTGGCCTACATGAAAGCCCGGCAGATGAAGACCGTCGACCTGTTCACGCACCACGCCACGGTCGACAACCCGCACGAATTCGGGCTGAACCTCGGCATGTTCCGATACGATCCCGAAGCGCCTTACCATCTGGGCGAGGCCAAGCCCATCTTCGAGTCGTTCCTCGCCATGGACACGGAAAAAGAAGCCGCCGCCGTTCAGAAGGCGCGCGACTTCATCGGTCCGGAGCTGTTTGATTTCCTGCTCGACCCGCCCGTCCTCTGCGGAGAACGCGATACCTCTCAGGACGACGCCTTCGGGGCGTGACGCCTCCGGACGACGTCCCCCGGCAAAAAACAGTGCCGCGCAGCCCATATGCGCGGCACTGTTGGTGTTTATGCGGGTTTCTCAGGAAGGAGATCAGCCCATGGCGGCCTGGTAGTTGGCCCAGGCGTTCTTGTAGATCGCTTCCCACTCGCGCAGGCCCATACCCTCGAGCTCTTCGACAAAGGCGTCGTACTCCTCGATGTCGCGCTCGCCGGCAATGAACTTGGCGATCTCGCCGTCGGCATAGACCTTCAGCTCGGCGTTGAAGTCGGACAGCTGTTCGGTCTCCTCGAGCGTGTAGTAGGTGATGGCCGGGAAGCCGCTGGTCTCATAGGGGGTGACCCACTCATACATGGAACCGCGGAACTGGCCTTCGGTGGTATGCACATCAAAGGTCGGCGGGTTGGTCGTGTACTCCATGTAGTGCTCGACGAAGTAGTTGAAGTCCTCTTCAGACTTCCAGCCAATGCCGCGAAGCTGCATGGCGTCACTGCGTCCGGCGTAGATGCCCTCGGGCAGGCCGACGGCACGGCTGGTGGCCACATGGCCGCCGTTCAGGCCGAAGGAAGCGTAGGGGCCACCCTGGATGGAGTACTTGTAGTCATAGTCGCCTTCGTAGGTGCCGTCAACGACCTCAGGAGTTTCACCCTTGACGGTGGCTAGGCCATCGGCGCGCACGGTCTCGTAATCGATGTACCAGTAAGCGCCCTGCACGATACCCATGGTGTTGTTGTTCCACCGCGGGCCGTCCCAGATCATCATGAAGCCGTAATCGCTGTAGAAGAAGTCAGCCAGGCGGGCGATGATCTCGGGGTACTGCGTATCAGCGCTGGAAGCGAAGCCGCCCATATCCCAGCAGTTATACTCGAGCCACTGCTACTTGTCGTTCCACTGAGAGGTGAGGGGCGTGAAGGACACCCAGTGAGAATAATCTTCCTCAGCGGGGGTGACGGTGAAGGGCACGAAGGGATACACGCCCAGCTTGCCCTCGGACATCTTCGCGTTGACAGCGGTGCCGTCGTCGGTGAAGAAGCTGTTGGCAATGATGCCGTCCTCATAGAACTGATGCATGATCTTCAGATATTCCTTGAACAGCGGGTCGCCCACGGGCAGGACAGCCTCGCCGTCGCGGACGGTGATCTTGGTGCCGTAATTGGCGCTGTTGCCCAGGAAGCCCATGGCGTTCAGGATGTAGTACCCGGGGTTCATGCTGTCGTTCGCGCCGCCCAGCGGGATGCAGTCCGGATCGGCTTCCTTGAAGGCGTACAGCATGGCGATGAAGTCGTCCAGCGTCTTCGGCGGCTCAGTCAGGCCGACCGCTTCCATACGGTTGGTGTCGATGAAGATACGGTCGCTCTCGCCGTAGGGAGAGAAGTAGCCGCGGTTGGAGGGCAGGGTGTAGACCGCGCCGTCCGCCGCAGTGGCGTTGGCCCTGAAGATCGGGAACTCATCAAAGACCAGGCACAGGTTGGGCATGAGCTCCTCGTTGATATAAGGAGTGTAGTCCAGCAGCAGGCCTTCGCCGGCGCCGTAGTTCATAACTTCAGTGGTGGTCAGACCGATGCACAGCATGATGTCCGGCAGATCGGCGGACGCGAAGAGCAGGTTCTTGCGCTCGGACAGAGCGGAGTCAAGCACCTGTTCGATCTCGAAGGTGACGCCGGTCTGCGCTTCCAGCCACTGCCAGAAATGCAGGTCATGGGGATCAGTCGGATGCGCGTCCTCCATGTGGGTGAAGACGCTCAGTGTCAGGCTCTCGCCCTCTCCGACCAGAGGCCAGGAGTTGCAGTCTGTCGCCATATAATCGTAATCGGGATTATACACGTACAGGCCGTCGCTGGCGTAAGTCAGGCCCTCAGCGAAGGCGGCGCCGCTCATCACGAGCATCGCAACTGCCAGAACCAGGCTAAGCAGCTTTTTCATGAGGTTACCTCCTTTTTTTGTTATTCCGTCCCCCTTCATGGGCAAGAGGGGCGGGTGCTTCTATCGAAACCGTCTCCAGCGGACGGTTTCAAACAACATTGGGACGGAGAATCAGCCCTTCAGGGAGCCGATCATGATGCCCTTGACAAAGTATTTTTGTACGAACGGATACGCGATCAGCAGCGGCGCCGAGGAGATGAAGATCAGGGAATACTTCATGCCTTCAGCCATATATACCTGCCGCGCCAGCGTCAGCATGTACTCGATGTCGTCCTGACCGAGGTTCTGAGTGTTCAAATTGGCCAGGGCCGTCTGGTTCAGAAGCAGTATCCCGCGCAGGATGATCTGCAAAGGCTGCAGGTTGTTGTCAGAGATGTAGATCAGCGCCGTGAAATAGTCGTTCCAGCGCCCCACGGCGTAGAACAGCGCCATGACGGCGATGATTGGCTTGGCCAGCGGCAGCGCCATCTGGAAAAATTGCCGGAAATCGCTCGCCCCGTCGATAGTGGCGGATTCGTAGATGTCCTCAGGGATCGACGTCTGGAAGTACACGCGGCACACGATCATATTGTAGATGGACAGGCCGCCCAGCAGGATCAGCGTATACGGCGTATTGATCAGGTGCATGTTCTTGATCTGCATGTATGTAGGGATCAGGCCGCCGCCAAAGTACATAGGGATCAGGAAATACGTCGCGAAAAAAGCGCGGCCATGGAGCTTTTTCTTGCTTAGCACGTAGGCCGTCGGCAGCGTCAGGATCAGGTTCCACAGCGTGCCCAGTGGCACGTTGATCATATTGTTCCGATAGCCGATCCAGATGCGGTTCTCCTTGAACACGTTTTGATAAGGCTCGAGCGTTGGGTTGACTGGCCATAAAACGACCTTGCCGTTTACCACGGCATAGGGGTCAGAGAATGACGCAATGACCGTAAAATAAAGAGGATACAGTATCACGAACATCAGAAGGATCATGATGATCGTATTGAACACGTCAAACACCACGTCGACCTTCGACTGACGGATTTTTGATTTTTTTATCTTCTGCATGAATGTCCGCCTCCTCAGAACAGGCCGATGTCGCTGACGCGCTTGGCAATGGCATTGACAATCAGCAAAAGCGTGATGTTGACGATAGTGTTAAACAAGCCGATCGCCGCCGAAGCGGAGAACTGCGCGTTCAGGAGGCCCAATTCATAGACGTAAGTAGCGATGATGTTCGAAGCGTCCAGGTTCAGCTTGTTCTGCAGCAGGTACACCTTTTCGAACCCGACGGACAGGATGCCGCCGCATGACATGATCAGCGTGATGACGATGGTGGGCATGATAGACGGAACGTTGACGTGCAGGATGATCTGGAACCGGTTCGCGCCGTCGATGCGGGCCGCCTCCACCAGTTCCGGAGAAACGCCGGCCAGCGCCGCGATATAGAGGATGCTGCTCCAGCCGATGCCCTGCCATACGCCGCTCCACACGTAGATCGGCGTAAACAGGTACGCTTTTTCGAGGAAGGCCGTGCGCTGTCCGCCCAGAGCCTCGGCGATATGGTTGAACAGGCCGCTGTCCTTGTTGCAGAACAGCGTGATCATTGAGCAGACCACGACTGTGGACAGGAAGTGCGGCGCATAGGTGATCATTTGAACCGTCTTTTTGAACTTCTGGTTGTCCAGCTCGTTGATCATCAGCGCCAGGATGATCGGCAGCGGGAACGTGGCCAGGGAATACAGGCTGATGCGCATCGTATTCCAGATCAGCCGGCCGAACAGCGGGTTTTTGACAAACTTCTCAAAGTATTTGAGGCCCACCCAGGGACTGCCCCATATGCCCTTCGACGGCTTGAAATTACGGAAAGCGATCTGCACGCCGTACATGGGCATATAATTGAAAAGGAATATATAGATGACCGCCGGCGCGATCAACACGTAAAGTTGCCAGTCCGAGAGAATCCTGCGCAGTCCGCGCAGCCAGCGTGCGCTCCTCGCCGGACGGTTGATCACGCGGTTTTCTTTCGCTGCCGCTGCGTTCATATGACCACTCCCCCTGATCCTTTTTCAAGCTCTGATCCTTCAGTCGTCCATAACCATGATGCTTAACACAAACCTCACAATTAACACAACTGTACATGAATTATACCATATTATTTAAAGTTGTCAATAGTCAATTTACTTTGGATTAATCGTAAGGCAACAATGGGCGGAATGACCGCCATTCACCCCGTCTATGATGATATAACGAAGCCGCCGCGCATTGTGATTATGCGCGGCGGTATTACTATGTACTTGAGCGTTTCCCGGCCTTATTTCTTGTACGCGGGGCCGTAGTTGGCGCAGGCGCGGTAGTCGGCGCCCTCCTTGTCCATGCCGAAGGCGTTCCACGCGGAGGGACGGAAGATGTCCTCGGCGGGCACGTTGTGCATAGCCACGGGGATGCGCAGCATGGAGCACAGGGTGATCAGGTCCGCGCCGATGTGGCCGTAGCTGATCGCGCCGTGGTTGGCGCCCCAGTTGTTCATGACGGCGTAGGCGTCCTTGAAGGGGCTACCGTCCTTGCCGTCGCAGCGGGGAGCGAACCAGGTGCAGGGCCAGGTGTAGTCGGTCCTCTTCCAGAGGGTGTCGGTCACCTCGTCGGGGAGCTTGACCGTCCAGCCTTCGGCGATCTGCAGCATCGGTCCAAGGCCCTTGACCAGATTCAGGCGGATCATGGTGCAAGGCATCTCGACGTCCGTGACGAAGCGGGAGGAATACCCGCCGCCGCGGAAGTAGCCCAGGTCGGCGTAGTTCCAGGTGGTGTGCGCCATGATGGCCTCCTGGTCGGCTTCGGTGACCTCGTACCAGGGCTTCATCACGGGGTTGCCCTCGACGTCAAGGGCCTTGCCGTTGGCGTCCAGGCAGCAGGCGCCGGAGTTGATCAGGTGGATGAAACCGCAGTTCTCCTTCGCCTTGCCCTCGATGTCATAGCCGGTGGCCTTCTTGACGGCCTCGGGGCTCCAGTAGGTGCGCACGTCAGCGAACATCTGGGCGCGGTTGGTCAGCAGCTTCATGAACAGCATGCCGAGGCCGTTGAGGATGTCGTTCTCCGTGGCGAGGATGTAGGGCTCGCGGGCGCCGTTGTGGTCAAAGCTGGTGTTGAGCATGGCCTCGGGGAAGTCGCAGTTCGGATAGAAGTCCGTCCACTGACGCTGTCCCTGGAAACCGCCGGCGATGGCGTTGTGACCGACGGACTCTTCCTCGCAGCCCTCGGGCAGGTTCTTGTTACCGTTCATCAGGTCCTTGATGATCAGGTACATCTTCAGCGTGAACTCCCAGTCGGCGTCCTTCTGGATGCGGTTGCGCTGCAGGTTCTCGGGGTTCTTGTCAAAGCCCTCCTTGACGTACTTCGCCGCCCAGGCCTTGAGCTTTTCGAATTCTTTCCTGTCGTAGATGCCCAGCGTCATGCGGCGGATAATCTCGACCTCGTCCACGGACTCCACGCGCATGCCCAGGTAGTCCTCGATGAAATGCGTGTCCATGATCGACCCGCCGATGCCCATCGTGATGGAGCCGATCTGCAGGTAGCTCTTGCGGCGCATGGTGGCCACGGCCACGGCGGCGCGCCCGAAGCGGAGCAGCTTCTCCGTCACGTCGCAGGGGATCTCGGTGGCGTCGGCGTCCTGCACGTCATGGCCGTAAATGCCGAAGGCCGGCAGGCCCTTCTGCGCGTGGCTCGCCAGCACGCTGGCCAGGTAGACCGCGCCAGGGCGCTCCGTGCCGTTAAAGCCCCAGACCGCCTTGATGGTGTCGCGGTCCATGTCCATGGTCTCGGAGCCGTAGCACCAGCAGGGTGTCACGGTGAGGGTGATCTCCACGCCCTCCTTGCGGAATTTCTCGGCGCAGGCGGCGGCCTCCGCCACGCGGCCGATGGTGGTGTCGGCGATGACGACCTTTACCGGCTCGCCGTTTGAATAGCGCAGGTTTTCGGTGAACAGCTTCGCGGCGGATTTGGCCATGTTCATGGTCTGATCCTCCAGGCTCTCGCGCACCTTCAAAACGCCTCTGCGCCCGTCGATGGTGGGACGGATGCCGATCACGGGATAATCTCCGACGTAACGATTTGCAGCCATGGGAATCTCCTTCCTTTCGAATCAAAACTTACATTGAGATTTTAACACAGTTTTTCGCCCGTGTATACACGCCGGGGGAAAGTTTTCAGCCTCAGGCGTCCCGGTTCGGGTACCAGAACAAAAGCTTTTCCCCCAGGAGCTTGCCCGCCGCCTCGATAAAGAAGTAGTCGGCGTACGTCATGGTGATGTGCCGGCCCGCCGGCTCGTGCCAGGCGGCCGTGCACTGGGTGAATATGGCGGGGTCGTCCAGAGCCCAGTTGGCGCATTCGCGCTCCTGCGCCCTGAGGATGCGCAGCCCCGCGTCGAAATAGGGCTTCCCCTCGCTTTCCAGGAGCGCCCGCGCCAGCTCAAGCAGCCCGCTCGCCGCGATGTTGCCGGCCGCGTTGTCCCTTACGGGAGGCTCTTCCGGCTGGCGGAAGTCGCATCGGGGGATCCAGTCGTCCGCGGTCTGACTAATGAAATAATTGGCCACCTTTTTGGCCGTGTCCAAATACCGCGCCTCGCCCGTGTGCAGATACGACAGCGTGAACCCATAAAGCGCCCAGCTCTGGCCGCGGCTCCAGGAGGAGCCCCTCTCGTAGCCCTGGCCGCCGGGGTTGTCCAAAAACGCCCCCGTCTCCGAATCGAAGATGACGATGTGATTGCACGACCCGTCCGGCCGGACAAAGTATTCCATCGTCGTGTCGGCATGGCGCATGGCGATCTGCCTGTATCGCGGGTCGCCCGTCGTCTCGCTGGCCCAGTAAAGGATCGGCAGGTTCATCATGCAGTCCACGATGGCCCAGCCCTCGCGCCCCGCGCCATCCCACGCGCGAATGAAGCCGTGGGGGTTAAACCGCGAGGCCAGCGTCGTCGCCGCGAAAAGGGTGCGGTCATAGCTGTCCGCGTTGCCCTCCAGCGCGAAGCGCACGCCGGATTGGATCAGCCACATGAACCCCACGTCGTGATCCAGGGCCTTGAAATTGCGCAGCGCGGCGTCGAGCATCCCTTCGGCGCGGACGGCCTCGTCGCGGTAAAGGCTGTCGCCGGTCATCAGGTACATCTGCCACATGCTGGCCGGCCAGAAGCCGTTGGTCCACCAGCCGATCTGCGTCGGCTTCCAGTCTCCGTTCTCCGTCGAGTAAGGGATATAATCCTTCCCGCGCGCCTTTTCGACGCCGTAGCGCATCTTGGCGTCAAGGCGCTCTTTCACATCGGACAGCCACGCCCGATCCTCCGCCTTCAGCGCGGCGCAGATGTCAAACCGTCCCATGCCGTCCATCCCCGTCCTTTCCGTCGAGCTTACGCCGTGTTCCTGAAATCAGACGTTGAACCGGAAGAGGGTCACGTCTCCGTCCTGCATGACGTAGTCCTTGCCTTCGCTGCGGATGAGGCCCTTCTCGCGGCAGGCGGTCATCGACCCCTCGCGCACCAGGTCGTCATAGGATACGATCTCCGCCCGGATGAAGCCCTTTTCAAAGTCCGTGTGGATCTTGCCCGCCGCCTGAGGGGCCTTCGTACCCTTTTCGATGGTCCAGGCGCGGACTTCCTTGGGGCCGGCGGTCAGGTAGCTGATCAGGCCCAGCAGGTCGTAGCTCACCTGCACCAGGCGGTCAAGCCCGCTCTCGGGGATGCCCATGTCTTCCAGGAACTCCTGCTTTTCCTCGGGCGGGAGCTGGGCGATCTCCTCCTCCACCTTTGCCGATATGACCATGACGGACGCGCCTTCGCTCTCGGCGATGGCCTTGACCTTCTTCACGTTCGGCAGGTTCTCCGGATCCTCCCCAAGCTCGTCCTCGGAGATGTTCGCGGCGTACAGGACGGGCTTGTCGGTCAGGAGGAACCAGTTCGCGGCGGCCTCGCGCTCCTCGTCCGTCAGGTCGCACGTGCGGGCGGGCTTGCCCTCGTTGAAGTGCGCCATGAGCTTGTTGGCGGCGGAGAGCTCGGTCGCCATCTTGCTGTCGCCGGTGCGCACCAGGTGGTTCGCCTTGTCCTGGCGCTTTCCAACCGTCTCCATATCCGCGAGGATCAGCTCGGTCTCTATGGTCTCGATGTCCCGCGCGGGGTCGATGGACCCGTCGACGTGGATGATGTTGTCGTCCTCGAAGCAGCGCACGACGTGCACGATGGCGTCCACCTCGCGGATGTGGGAGAGGAACTTGTTCCCCAGGCCCTCGCCCCGGCTCGCGCCCTTGACCAGTCCGGCGATGTCCACGAACTCAATGGTGGCGGGGGTGTACTTCTCCGGGTGGTACATTTCAGCCAGAACGTCCAGCCGCTTGTCCGGCACGGCCACGACGCCGGTATTCGGCTCGATGGTGCAGAAGGGATAGTTGGCCGCCTGCGCCCCCGCGCAGGTGATGGCGTTAAAAAGCGTGCTCTTTCCCACATTGGGGAGACCTACGACGCCTAATTTCATTTATCTTCACATCTCCTTGTCCGTCGTTTCATCGCGTATTGTACCATAAAGGCAGAGATTCTTCAACTGAAACAGAAGAAGATCATTCCGTCTGTCAATCAAACAGGCTATTTAGCGCAATAAGTATTATTTTCTCATCTGTATTCTTTTTTTCAAATCCTGATCTGGAGAAAAAACCATATTTATATGGATGCAACGGCGTCTTCTCTACCTGTTCGATCTCCTTCCGGATCATGCTGTCCGTCAGAATGCCTTTTCGGAATTTGACTTCATAGAAAATATAACCCTCCGGGTCCAGCGTCACAACATCAAACTCGCCATTAGTCCTGGTTTCCTTATCGTCATACCAGTATTTTCCGATCTTGTCAAATATCTCAGGCAACAGGCCCCGGCGGTTTTGTCGGATCAGGTATTGCCTGCAGATGACTTCAAACGACTGCGGTACGAACTGACTTTCAAAGTCTTCCTGAATATAGCGATCCCAGAAGACCTCCCGATCCATCACGCTGAGTTGCGAGGCGTACCGAAAGATATATCTGTAAAAAAAGCGCGACAACTGATCCGTTATAACATATCCCGCTTTCCGGCGATTGTCTTCATCATTGATCGGGACACGCTTCTCAACGACTTCCATACGGATCAGCCGCTCCAGTACATCCGCCAAAGTTGGACTGGATGAAACATGAGATTGCGAAAGGATATCGCTGAATCTGGTATATCCCCTTGAGAGCGTCTCAAACACTTCGTTTGCGTTGGTTATTTTCGATACCTCAGATTTGAGAAACATCGTCACTTCATTTTCCAGCCGCGCGCCGCAAGAGGCGATCAATTCAATTATATTTTCCCGAACCGATTTGTTACAGTCGATCAATCGATTATAATAGGGAATTCCTCCAAACACGCTGAACAATCTCACTTTGTCTTCCGGTGAAAAATCAGGGTAAAAAAGGGCTGATTCCCAATAATCCATGGGCTTGAGATCAATCGTCAGGTCTATCCTTCCATATAAAGGGTTTTCCCTCATGAGAAGAGACTTCATGACATCCACAAAAGAACCACAGATGATCAGTTTAAGCCTGGAAACCTCCCGGTACTTGTCGATCAACGCCTGAATAACGCTGTCCAAACCGGAAACACTGTCTCTCAAATAGGAGAACTCATCCAGCACCAGGACGATTTCTCTGTCCCTCGAGGCTTTAAAGATATATTCAAGACATGCCTCCATGTTTCCAAACGCCAGCGGCGGAAATTCAAAGGCCTCAGAAATCAATTCAGACAAGTTCGCAGCGTTGCTCAGCTCTGCCGTCTGCCTGCACTCATAATATATGCTTTTGACACCGCTTTCCCTCAGGCACTGCTTGATCAGTTCGCTCTTGCCCACACGACGACGTCCATATACCAGCGCGGCGGCAAAACCCTGTCTGTCAAGCATTTTATGAAGGCGTTTGCGTTCCTCTTCCCGGCCAACGAATTTCATTTACTCGATCATCTCCGACTCGGTATGTACTGAGTTAATTGTAACACAGCCGTTCAGCCCTGTCAACAAACGCTGAACCATCCATTTCAAACATTGCTCAGTTGTTTATTCATGGATTTACAATACCATATGTCTGGATTCTATACTATAATTTCTGCGCGGTCTTTCCATAAAGCAAGTCAAGGCCAAAACACAGCGGCTTCTACCGTCTTGTTACTATCCTGTTCGCCGTCCAGATCCATAAAACGCGTAAACCGGCGCTTGTCTATGCGCCGGCTTTGTGATAATATATGTAAGGCTTATTTAATCAATCAGATAAGGAGTGACCCGACCATGAAAAAAGCCCTGGCCCTGGTATTGGTTCTGCTGTTTACGGTTTCAGGCTGCGCCCTGGCCGACGGCGTCTGGATGCGTCAGCTCCCCCAGTACGTCTATACCAACGCCGTACTGATGAGCCCCGAATCCTACCCCGAGGTACGGCTGACCACTCAGAGCATCTATGAATTCTTCAACACATACGACCCCGTGACGCCGACGTTCCTCTGCTTCCCCGGCCCGGAGAACGCCTATCCCGAGAACTTTGACCTGGATTACGTTCATTACCTGGACGTGGACAACCACATCCAGTATTCGTATCAGGTGTTCGAGTCCAACTCCTTCGAGGAGTTCCTGAACAAGGCCGAATCGGACGACTATATCCTCCTGGACGGCGAGGACGACGTGGCCGTACGCATCGCTCCGGAAGAATTCAGGGTATACGGCATGATCGCCACCCGCGAATTCGGCCGCTCCTCGAAGCTGATCTTCCAGATCAAAATGGATCAGCTCGACAGCAAAATGCCCGCCGACACGATCATCAGCTCCCTTTCCGAGATCGGCCTCAAGGAAGCCGGCCGCATCCAGGCGGCCCTGCGCTACGAGACTTATCCCGATATGTCCGCCTTCAACAACTACGACGGCATTAAAATGCTGCACACGAACGACTTTGATTATCTACTGAAGGTCGCCTTCCCGCAGTTTACGGTGGGAAATGTCACCGCTACTCCGTTCGTTTACAAATACATGTATGACGAGCTGGAGATCTGCTATGACTTGGGCGAGGGCAGATACGCCCAGGTCAACTACGCCATCGACGACAACCCCTATCCCATCTACCGCATGGAGAACGACGACCCGGACGCTCAGGAGATCACCCTCTCCGACGGCAGCACCTGGTATATCTTTATGAACGGCCTGTCGGAATACGGCAAATCCACTTACGTCTACGCCTCCACGCCGATCGGCCATCAGAGCTACTGGGGCAATGACGAATTCCTCACCATTCATATCGACCTTGAGAAGCTGGAATGGCCCAACGTTGAGGAATTCATCGCCGATCTTGAGAACCTCTACATGGGCAGCTTCGAGGCCGTGAGCGCCTCTTCCGACCCCTATGTGCCCAGCGTGGTCACGCCCGCTGCCAGCGCTCAGGAACCCGAACCGGCGGTTCAGGAGCCGGCAGGCGAGCCCCAGCAGGCGCCCGCGGCCAGTGAAAACTGGGTTTGCCCCGAATGCGGCACGGAAAACAGCGGCAATTTCTGCACCGAGTGCGGCACAGCCCGTCCCGTTTCCAACGAATGGACCTGCCCCGAGTGCGGCCGCGTCAACGACGGCAAGTTCTGCCCCGAGTGCGGCACCGCGAAGCCCTGAGTCACCTTCGCCTGCGAGTCCCGTGTAAACCGAATACAGATAAGGCGTCGCTGCGGAAGCAAGAATTTCCGCAGCGACGCCCTTTTTTTGCGGCCGCCGTGATCACTCGAACCACTCGAGCCTCTGATTCACGTACGACGCGATGTCGTTCATCTCGCCGGCGATGTACTCGTCCCAGCGGCTGCCCGTCGCCTCGTTGAACGCGGCCGCCAGATCGCCCACCGAGGCGATGCCCCCGCTGTGCCCGCGCACGTAGATCCCAAGGCCCCTGATGAAATCCTCCCGCCCCATGAGCGCGCGTATCTCGTGAAGGACGGCCGCTCCCCGGTCGATGACGACGATCCCGTACTCGGACAGGGAATCGAAGCGCGCCGCCGCGCTGTCCGGCTTGAGCCCTCCGGGGATCGTGATCCTCAGCGACTCAAGCACGAGCGCGTTGAGCGCCCTGAGATAGGCCGCGTAACCGTCCCGCTCCTCCGTGAGGAGAAGCGCCAGATACGCGCACAGGCTGTCCCGCAGCCATGGCTCCCGATCGGAATCGGAGCCCACGGCCACGCCAAAGTACTGTCCCACACACAGGCGGTCGACGGCGGTGCGAAGGTCGTCCTCCCGACCGCGCTTCAGCAGGGACACGGGCACCTGCACGAGTCCCGTCCGGCTCAGTCCGTCGCGCGCGTCGTCCGTGACGACGAGGGTCAGCCCTTCCTGTCCGCAGGATCCGAACCAGCTCTCACAGGCGTTCATGGCAAAGAGCGCCTCGTCCAGGATGGCCCGCGCGTGCGCGCGCGTGTCCGCCCACGCCGTCAAAGGCAGGCCCGCGTCCGTCTCCCCCTCCGCGGAAACCAGGCCCCTGTGAATGACCATGGCAAAATCCCGGGCGGAAACGGCGGTAAAGTGATGCGCGACCTGGCCGTCAGACGCCGCGGCCGAGCCGTCGGAGCGGCCGGTCGCGCAGACGGCATAACCTTCGGGCAGAGTCAGGGTCACGTCGTAGTCGCTCGCGTCGAAGAGCATGGGATCGATGCACAGCGGCCACGCGCTGAGCGCGTAGTCCGCGGCATAGGCGTCGTACGCCGCGCATATGGGATAAAATCCGTTCAAGCGCCAGCCCATCTCCCCCGCGCCGATGGCCCACCCGTTCCAGGAGAGCAGCAGCGTATAATCCAGCCTGATCTCGGCTTCCTGACCCGGCTCCAGCGCGCACTCCACTCGCATGAACTGCTCATACGCTCCGCTCACGCTCCAAACTGCCGCTTCGCCGTCCACGGCGACGGAAAAAAAATCGACGCCTCCCGGCGCGAATCCCGCCGGAAAGACGTCGTCCCATTCGCCCTCCTCGATGGGGACGGCCTCCTGCCTGCGCAGCGTGTTGGCGTAGAGGCAGAGCCATACCGCGTCGACACTTCGCCCCGTCGCGTTGACGAGGTGTATCGTCTCGCTCACATAAAGGGCCTGCGCGTCGATATCCGCCGCGCAGTTGATCGTATATCTGTTTCTCTCCGGCGCGCCGGCGTCTTCGCCCTCGCCCAGCGCCACGAGCGTCACCAGGGAGTATCCCAGGCTCAGCACCATCAGCACGGCCAGTACGATCGCCACGATCTTGCGCATGCGCGCCCTTCTCCCGAGGCCCGGTTTTTTCATATTTTATGACAGCCTCCTCAGATAATCCGTAAGCAGTTCGCCGAGCGCCTCAAGGGATTCGACGCTATTGACCTTCTCCCTGACGCGGGCGGCGCCGGGCATGCCCTGGATCGACCAGGCCACGTGCTTGCGCATCTCCCGCATGGCCAGGGGCTCTCCCAGCCAGTCCGCCTGCATGCGGGCGTGCCGAAGGATCAAACCGATGCGCTCCGCCGGAGAAGGCGGTGTCCACGGCTTGCCCTTCAGCGCGGCGAGGATCTCGGCAAACACCCAGGGATTGCCCTGCGCGCCCCGGCCGACGGCCACGCCGTCGCAGCCCGTCTCCCGGATCATGGAAAAATAGTCCTCTGCCGAGCGGACGTCCCCGTTGCCGATCACAGGAATGGTGACGGCTCTCTTCACTTCGGCGATCACGCGCCGATCCGCGCGCCCGGCGTACATCTGCGTCCGGGTCCGGGCATGCACCGTCACGGCCGCCGCGCCCTCGTCCTGCGCGATGCGCGCGATCTGCGCGGCGTTGACGCTGTCCTCATCCCAGCCGGAGCGGATTTTCACCGTCACGGGGAGGGAGCTGCCCTTCACGGCGGCTCTGACGACCTGCCGCGCCCGCTCAGGCTCCCTCATCAGGGCCGAGCCTTCGCCGTTCCCGACGATCTTGTGCGCCGGACAGCCCATGTTGATATCGACGAAGTCAAACCCCCGTCCGCTCAGGCGTCGGGCGGCCTCCTCTATATACTCCGGGTCTCTCCCGAACAGCTGCAGGCCGAGGACGCCTTCGTCCCCGCCTCTGGCGAGGATGGCGTCCATCGCCCGCGTGCCCTGGGGCGCGTAAACGTAACCCTTGGCCGAGAGCATCTCCGTCACGGCCCAGGCCGCGCCATTTTCAAAGCACAGGCGGCGCATGGGGCAGTCCGTCACGCCGGCCATGGGCGCCAGGCCCGCGCCGGGCGGCAGCTCAAGCGTTCCGATCCTCATGTCGCCGGCTCTTCCTCCGTCTCCTCCACGATCAGCTTCGTCTGGACGAGGCGGTCGATCTTCCAGCGTCCGTCCGTCCGGACAAGGCGCACGGAATACCGACCCCCGAACCAGGCGGGCGGCGTCGCCGAAAGCGCTCCGGAGGAAACGAGGTCCTGCCTGTCGCTGTTGACGCGGCCGGTGATCCGGGGCACGCGCTCGACGATGGTCGCCGTGGCGGTGTTCTCCCACGGCCAGGCCCACACCCACTCCAGCGACATGCGGTAATTGTAGTCCGTGACCGTATAATCCACATACGGCGAAGCCCCGCTCAGGCCGATGTTGAGCGTCTCGTCGGTCCTGAGGAAGTTTTCGGTAAAATAGCTGGCCAGCTCCTCCTCGCCGTCCCGCTGCAGGATGACCTTCACCCGCAGGGAGAGCCCGTCTTCGAGCAGGAGGTAAATGTTGGCCGTATTCATCGCCAGGTAGAACGCCAGGATCAGCACCGCCGCGATGACGGAAAACATCACCATGCGCTTGGCGACGAACGAAAGAAATCGATGCAAATACTTCATAATTACCTATTCACGTTGTCATATTGCCAGCTGAAGGCGTAGCTTCCGGAATCCAGCTCGATCATGGCGTCGTTTTCCGACTGCCACGCCCGGAAGACGCCCGTGATCTCCTCGCTCAGGATCTTGCCGTTGGCGCAGACCTGGCGCACGTCCGTGTTTTCGAGGATGAGCACGGCCGTCGTGCCGCCGGGGATCGAGACGTTCACATGGCGGGTGCCGTCCTCGTCGCGCCACTCCGAGCGCACGCGGCCGTAAGGCGTCATCTGCCAGGCCGAGACGAAGGACAGCTCCTCGATGGGGCGCGGATGGATGACCAGCTCGCGGTAGCCTGGCTTGGACATGTCGATGCCCGCCAGGCAGCGCATCATCCACTCGCCGATCGCGCCGTAAGCGTAATGGTTGTAGCTGTTCATGTCCTTCGACCAGAAAGTGCCGTCCGGCTTGATGCCGTCCCAGTGCTCCCACATGGTCGTGGCGCCCTTGGTCACGCCGTAGAGCCAGGAAGGGTAGTCCGCCTTCATGAAGAGGTGTCCCGCCACGTCGTGCGCGCCGCCTTCCGTCAGCGCCTTGCACAGATAAGGCGTGCCCACAAACCCCGTCGTCAGGTGGCCGCCGTTCTGTTCGATGAGCTCGCACAGCTCGCGCACCAGGCGCGGCCGGTCGGCCTCCTCGCACAGGTCAAAGAACAGCGTCAGCACGTAAGCCGTCTGCGTATGAACGGCCAGCCGCCCGTTGGGCGTGATGAATTCCTGCCGGTAGGCCTTGACGATCCTGCGGTAGAGATTGCGCAGGTCCATGGCGTCCTTCTCGTAGCCCAGCACCTCCGCCGCGCGGCGGCACTCGCGCACGGAGTAGGCGTAAAACGCCGTGGCGATGAGCGTCCTGTCCGTCGCGCCCACATAGCTGCCCTCGTGGGCATCCAGACCGAGCCAGTCGCCGAAGTGGAACCCCTGCGTCCAGAGGTCGTCGTCAGAATGCGCGGTGATGAAGTCGATCCACTTGCGCATCGACGGGTACTGCCGCTCCAGCACGCGCTGATCCGCGTAGCACTTGTACAGCGTCCAGGGCACGATGGTGGCAGCGTCGCCCCAGGCGGCGGAGCCGTAGGCGTCCTTGTTGAGCACCTGCGGCACGACGAAGGGCACGCCGCCGTCCTCGCGCTGATCAGCCGCCAGGTCCTTGAGCCATTCGGACAGCATCAGCGCGGAATCCATGTTGATGCAGGCCGTCCGAGCGAAGATCTGGCAGTCGCCAGTCCAGCCCAGGCGCTCGTCGCGCTGCGGGCAGTCGGTGGGCACGTCCACAAAGTTCCCCCTCTGGCCCCACTGTATGTTGTGGAACAGCTGGTTGACGCGCTCGTCGGAGCACTCAAAGCCACTGGTGACCTGAATGTCCGAATGGATGACAACGCCGGCGAAGTCCTTGAGGCGGATCTCTCCCGGCCAGTTCTCCAGCCGGACGTAGCGGAAGCCGTAGAAGGTCTGTTCCGGCTCATAGGTCTCCTCGCCTTCGCCCTTCAGCGTGTATTTGAGCAGGGCCTGGGCGTTTCTGTAGTTCTCCGTATAGAAATTACCGTCCTTATCCAGGACCTCGGCATGGCTGACGGTGACGGTGCGCCCCGCCTCGCCGCGGACGGTGAACTTCAGCCAGCCGACCATATTCTGACCCATGTCGAGCACCGTCTCGCCCTTGGGCGTGGTGATGAGCGCCACGGGCGTGATGGCCATCTGCCGCCGGACGGGGTGATCCAGCTGCGCCACGATATGAACGTTCACGTCCGTCGTCAGCAGGGCGTCCGACCAGCCGCCGTCGTCAAAACCCGGCTGATCCCAGCCCGGCGTCTCCAGGCGGGCGTCGTAGTGGGTGCCGTTATAGATGTCAGCGTACAGCACGGGCGTATGCTGCAGGGCTTTCCAGCTCCCGTCGGACAGAAGGGTCTCTTCCGTGCCGTCCTCATAGGTGACGACGATCTGACAGAGCAGTCCAAGCTGCGTGCCGTAGAAGTTGCGCTGGTCCTTGTACGCGAGGTAACCGCGATACCAGCCGTCCGCCAGGGAGCAGGCCACCGCGTTTTTCCCCGCCTGCATGAGCGCCGTCACGTCATAGGTCTGGTACTGAAGGCGGTTATGGTAGCTCGTCCAACCCGGGCTCAGGAGGTCCGGACTGACGGGTTTGCCGTTCAGCCTCAGCGCGTAAATGCCCAGAGCCGTGGCGTAGACGCGCGCCCGCTTTATGGGCTTGTCCGGCAGCGTGAATTCCCTGCGCAGGCGCGGCGCGCTCTGCATTTTCGATATGTCCTCGTCCTGCGGCGCGCTGATAAACTTCGCCTCAAAGGGCCGGCCCATAAGGCCCGTTTCAAAATACGCCGTCTCGCTCCACTCCACCTCGCGGCCGCGCTTGTCCCAGATGCGCACGCGCCAGGCGTAACGGGTCCGGGGCTCGAGAGCCGGCCCGTCATACGGGACGAGGACGGAATCCCGGCGGTTGACGCGGCCCGTGTCCCAGAGGGGCGCGTCGTCTTCCTCGCGGAAGACCTGCAGCCGGTAGGCCCCCTGCAGGATGGGCCCGCTGGACGTGATCTGCCAGCTGAAGCGCGGCTTCGGCTCGTCAAGGCCGATCGGGTTGGTTTTGTACTCGGTCGTCAGATTCACCACACTGGACATTTACAGACACCTCCGCGAAGATTTAAGCTGTTTTGTTTGTTTTCACTTCGGGCAGTTCGTCCTGGACGAAGGACATGCTCAGTTGTTTGTCCATGATTCTATTTTACCACATGGCTGGATTCTATACTATAATTCTTTGTGCGGTATTTCCATAACAGTTTTCATGCCTGACCCTTTCATATAATCAAGTCATTCTGGCTAGGCCGGGAATCCTTCTCAGTTTATTCCATGTTTTCCAGGATATCGATCATCTCATTGACCATATCCTCGTCGTTCATGCGGAACTTGATGACCACGCGCCGCGACGCCGCCATGTCCACCGATCCGTTTGCGCGGTAGATCAGGTCGCTGTAGGAACGGCCGTTGACGGTGACCACCTGCTCAAGCTTGCGCTTGGCCTGGCGGGATATGCCTGTGAATTCATCGCTCAGGATGTACTCGAGCACAGCCCTCGCCCTGTCCTGGCTCAGCTGCATGTTGTCGAGGTAGGGCCCGGAGTTGTCCGTATGCCCCTCGATGATGATCTGGCTGACGTAAGGCGCGTAACGGTCGCTCATCAGAACGGACAGGTAGCTGGGTATAAAGCTGTTGAGGAAGTCCTTGCCCACGTTCTTGAGGTCGTCCTTGCCTACGTCGAACATCATTTCGCTGGAAAAGACGATGGCGCCCGAATCGTCCACCGACGCGCCGGAGATATTGGACCTTGCCAGCGCGGAAACCAGTTCCTCGACGATGGCGCTGCGCACGCCCACGAGCCGGTCCAGCTGTTCCTGCTGGCGGATCAGCGTAGCGCGGGCCTCCTGCAGGTCCGCCTGCGACGTGCTGAGCTCGGCCTGAGAGGCGCTGAGCTCGGCCTGCGCGGTCTCGAGTTCCGTCTGAGCCGCCTCAAGGTCGCGCTTCTGGCTTTCAAGCGCCAGCTCCAGCTCCTCCAGCGTGTTCTGCTGGGCCAGATTCTGCGCCTGGCGGATCTCCAGTTCCGTCTCCGCGTCGCTGAGCTTCTGGGACTGCTCCTCCAGCTGGCGGTCGCGGTCGTCCAGGGTCTGCTGAGTCTTCGTCAGCTCGGCTTCTTTGTCCTCGAGGTCGCGCTGCGATTGAGAAAGCTGCGTCTCCTGCTCCTGCAAAAGGGCGCTCTGCCGGTCGAGCTCGGCCGTCTTGGTTTCAAGCATATCGTAGTACTGATACACGGCGTAGAACATGATGAGCACGAAGATCAGCATCAGTCCGCTCATCAGATCGGAAAAGCTGATCCACAGCGTGCCGCCGTCGCCCGAGCGGCGCTTGCTACGGCGCTGGCGCATCACTGACCACCCCCGCGGCCCATGTGTCGGGCGGCGTCTTCAAGGAACTGAGACGTCTGCTCCATGTAATCCACGAGCTGGCCGGTCTGCTTGGCATACTGCCGCGCGGCGTCCTCCATGATGGCGGGCATGTCCTTGACCGAGTCGCGGATGCCCTCCATGAGGCGGGTCAGATCGTCGATGATGTCCTGCATGTTCTGGTCGAACATGCCGAAGGCGTGCTGCAGGTCCTTGTTGACGTCCTTGGTAAAGGCCCGGTGCGATTCCTGCAGCGCCTCGCCGCTCTGCCGCACCTCGCCGGCCACCTTCTGAAGCGCGGAAGTGGAGAGGGCGCTGTTTTCCGTATAAGCCTGCGTAAAGGCGTCCATGCGCGTCTGGAAGGAGTCCACCTCGCGCAAAAAGTCGCTCTGCATCTGGCTGATCTGGGAGATATACGCCGCCAGCTGATGGGCCACCTGCTCCATGCTCTTGATGTTGCCCGCCACCGCGGCGTAACTGTCCTCCACGCGCTGCTGCGCGCCGCCCAGCCGCGTGAGATAGCCGTCGAACTTCACGATCAGGGATTCGGACATCTGCTCGATCTCGACGATATCCCTCGACACGCGGTTCAGGCCGTCGATGTTGGCGTTGACCGTCTCCTGCGTCTGCTCATGCCACGCGCAGGTCTTGTCGATCATGGTCGCCAGCTGGACGAACTTCCCCTGCAGGGAGGCGTTCATGTTCTCCACGAACTTGTTGACGATGATGTCGAGCCCGCGGATCTGCTCGCGCGCCGCCACGGTCACGAAGTTGTCCAGGCTCTCCTGCAGGGGCTGCAGGGCCAGCTCCATCTCGCTGCCGATCCGGGCCGCCAGGTCCCCCGTGATGTCCTGCGCCAGGGCGTGGATCATCTGGGTCTGTTCCTGCTGATAGATGGCGATCTGGGTGATGGGGTCGACGGTGGACATGTGCGCCTGAGAGGACATGGCGTCGTAAAAGGCCTGCAGCGCCTTGCGCGCGGAGCCCTGGGTCGAGCGCAGGATCAGCGAGAAGAACACGGAGCTAATCACGCCCACGATGGACGTGGCGAAGGCGTACCTCATGCCGTCCATGAGTACGCGTATGGCCTCCATCGTGGCGTCTGAACTGTCCAGATTGAAGTCGGCCAGGCCGAGGATGATGCCGATCAGCGTGCCCAAAAAACCAAGCGAGACCAGAATGCCGGGCAGCGCGTCCGCGAAGGCGGAAAACCCGGGGTCGAAGATCGCGGTGTCCTCGTTGATGTAATCGTCTATGGGGCTGGCGTTGTGGTACTCGTCGTCGGCGAAGAGGCGGCTGTTCAGGTACTCGCTCCAGGGCGTGGTCAGCGGCCCCCGCCCGAGAAAGCGCTTGTCCTGCCAGATCTCCTTGTTGTCGTTGCGGCGGATGCGCCGGGTGCCCTTTTTCAGCTGACGCCTGCACTGCATGACCGGGACGATGCACTTCAGTATCCCGACCACGAACAGGACGATCATCGCGACATACACCAGAATCTGGGCGGCGCTGCGGATGCCGTCGCCCATCTGCGAAGTGAGTGCGCTCCATATGCTGTTCAAAGTCATCATTCCTTTCTCAGGAGCGGCGGAAAAGCCGGATAACGCGTCAGATAACGGCGGAACGTAAACCGCCGGCAATGCTCAGACGAAAGAATTGAAGCGATTGTTCAAACTACGCCATATTTATTCTATCATCTTTCTGTTAAAGGAATATTTGCTGCCCGTTTGCCGCTTCCCGGACAGGTTTTACCCGCCTGTGATTGAAATACCGCCGGCGATATGATAGGATATTATATTATCTGCGCAATCAGACCTTTTCATTCGCTGAGTGTTTTGCATAAACGAGGTGCCCTATGGTGTTTTCCGCCGGAAAAAAGACGATCTTCCTGTGCGCAGTCCTGCTGGCCGCGGCGCTGCTTTGCCTGCCCGCCCTGGCGGAAGAGCCCGACGACAGCCCGACCCCCGCCTATTGGCGCGACGTCACCGTGCGCGTGGGACGCCTGAGCTCAAACGTCGAAATCAACATCCGCTCCGGTCCCGGCACGGATTACGGCAAGGTCGGCAAGCTCTCAGCGGGAGACGAATTCATCGTCACGAGCCTGTACAATCAGGACTGGTACGCCATCGACTTCGACGGCCTGAAGGGCTACGCCGCGGCGAAGTACATCGTCGTCACCGAACAGGCCGATCAGGTGGCGGCTCTGGACGTTCCGAACATCGAAATCGCCTCGTCAAGCCTGACTGTGCCGTACAACTGCCAGGAGGGCGAGACGGCGGGCATGACCGGCACGATCCAGACGACGGGGCCCATCGTGGAGGCGAAAGCCGCCGTGTACGACCTGCGCGCGCTGAAGGTCGTCAAGGAATCCGTGGTCAGCTTTGACTACAGCGCGGGCGTCACCGCGCTTGACCTGTCCTCCTTCAACCGGGAAATGGATCTGGGATCTGTCAGCGCGGGAGAAAAGCGCCTGGACATCACCGTGACGGGCGGCAACGGGCACAGCGCCACCGTCAGTCAGAACTATTACGTCACCGGATGGTATTCCGACGCGGCCCACATGACCGCGGACTGCGCGATCACCGTTCCCGGCGGCAAGGCGGAAGACCTTTACGACCGGGCCTTCGGCACATACTGGGCGCCCGACCCGGACGACGTCATGACCGTCACATTGCCGGAGGGCCGCGTCGGGGCTCTTTTCATGCTGGAATGGGTCAGGCAGCCCGCTTCTTTCGACATCCATACCTTTGACGGCGAGGGGAACGAACTGCAGGCCATCCACGAGACCAACCCCTCCTCGATGATCAACTTTACCTACCCCCTGGACGAGAGGACGCGCAGCGTCACCCTGCAGACGGATTCAGGCAGCAAACGCCTGGCGGAGATGCGCGTCATCGAGAAGGGCAGGGTTTCCGACTGCCTGATGACCTGGCAGCCCCTGCCGGAGAAGATCGACATCCTGGTAGTATCCACGCACCAGGACGACGAGCTCCTCTGGTTCGGCGGCACGATACCGTACTACGCGGCCCAGGGAAAGACCGTCGCGGTGCTGTACATGGCCACGTGCAGCCGCAGCCGCCTGAACGAGGCGATGGAGGGCCTGTGGACCTGCGGCGTCAGGTATCATCCCATATTCCTGGGGTACAAGGACAACTACGCCAAGAGCCTGCAGGACGCCGAGGAAGTCTGGGGCGACGGCGCGCTTGAGGATCTGGTCGCCGTGATGCGCCGCTACAAGCCCGAGGTCGTCCTGGTGCAGGACATCAACGGCGAATACGGCCACAGGCAGCACCAACTGACGTCGCTGCTGGTGCGCCGGGCGGTGGAGCGCTGCTGGGACAGCAGCTACTATCCCGAAAGCCTGAACGCCTACGGCGCGTGGGACGTCAAAAAGACGTATATCCATCTGTACCTCGACAATCAGATTCACATGGACGTCTACGACGAGCCGATGCAGGCCCTGAACGGCCTGACCCCGCTGCAGACGGCGACCATCGGCTACGCCAAGCACATCTCCCAGCACGGACACTACCAGATGGACAACCAAGGCGTCAAGTACGACAACAAGCTCTTCGGCCTGTACCGCACGCTCGTCGGCCCGGACGAGGCGAAAAACGACATGTTCGAGCACATCGGCTGACTGCTCCGTGTTCTGACAACGCACAAACCCGCCAAAAACGTGAACCGCCGCGCAATGATTCCGCGCGGCGGTCCATTTTTTTATGAGCGGATTATTCTTCGGTCTTCGGGGCCTCTTCCCGGGGCGCCGACAGCCGGCCTCCGGTGTATCCGGCGAGCAGCGCCGTCAGGTCGATGCCGGTGGATTCCTTCAGTCCCTCGATGATCTGGCTGGAGGACTGCATGACGTCCTTGACCAGGCGAGAGGAATTCCCATCCCCGTACATGACGATCTTGTCGGTCTGAGCCAGCGGGGCCGCGGCGTTCTTGACGACCTCGAGCAGCGCCGCCAGGTACATCTCCAGGATGGACGCCTCACCCATCTTGCGCTGGGCTTCGGCCTTTTTCTCGATCGCTTCGGCCTCGGCCAGACCGCGGGCGCGGATGCCTTCGGCCTCCTGCTCCATGGCGAAGCGGGCGGCCTCGGCTTCGGCCTTGCGGGCTTCCGCTTCCTGAATGGCCTCGTACTTCTTGGCGTCGGCGTCGCGCTGACGGCGGATCAGGTCGGCTTCGGCCTCGCGCTCGGCCTGGTACTTCTTGGCGTCGGCCGCCTTGCGGACCTCGGCGTCGAGCTTGCGCTCACGGATGGCGATTTCCTTTTCGGCCATCTCGGCTTCCTTTTCGCGCCGCGCGATGTCGGCGTTGGCGCGGGTGACCTCGATGGTCTTGCGCTGATTCTCCTGCTGGATCGAATACGCGGCATCGGCCTCGGCCTTCTTGGTGTCGGCGCGGACCTGCATCTCAGCCTGCTGGACGGAGAGCGCGGCGTTCTGCTCGGCAATCTTCTTCTCGGCCTCGACCTTGACGGCGTTGGCCTCTTCCTGCGCCTGAGAGGACGCGATGGCGATGTCGCGCTGGGCGTTGGCCTTGGCGATCTGGGCGTTCTTGCGGATCTGCTCCACGTTGTCGATACCCATGTTCTCGATGGTGCCGGCGTTGTCGCGGAAGTTCTGGATATTGAAGTTGACGACCTCGATGCCCAGCTTCTGCATGTCGGGGATGACGTTCTCCGTCACTTTTTTGGCGACGCCCTGGCGATCCTGCACCATTTCCTTGAGGCCGACCGAGCCGACGATCTCGCGCATGTTGCCCTCGAGCACCTGCGTCACCATCGCGATGAGCTGAGGCTGCTTCATGCCCAGCAGGGACTCGGCCGCGCGCTCCAGCAGCTTCGGGTCCGAAGAGACCTTGACGTTCGCCACGCCGTCGACCATCACGTTGATGAACTCATTGGTCGGGACGGCCTCGCTCGTCTTGACGTCGACGGTCATGACCTGCAGAGACAGCTTGTCGACTCTCTCGAGGAAGGGGATGCGCCATCCGGCCTTGCCGATCAGGATGCGGCGCTTCCCAAGGCCGGAGATGATGAACGCGGTGTCCGGCGGGGCCTTCAGATATCCCATGGCGAACAGGATGCACAGCAGGATGACCGCCGCGCCGATGACGTAGTAAAGCAGCATACCAAACTCCTCCTTGTAAGTTAGTTCGGCAAGTCCGGTTCCGCCTGAGACGCCAGGCCTCAGTCCCGCGTCACCTCTTGCCGTTGTGACGCCCTTATTATATAATGTGTTTATCTCATTGTAAATCTCATCATCGGCATGATAGAGCGTTCTATTCATGCCTTTGCGGCATAATACGGAGGCATATATGGGCAGAAAATCGACGCGCGAGAACAAGACCGCCTATCAGCTGGCCCGTGAAAAACGCGGCCTCACCATAGAAAAGGCCGGCGAAGCCCTGGGAGGCCTGACGTCTGACAGGATTTCCAAAATCGAAAACGGCAGCGTCCACGTACAGCCGGAGGACGTCGTTCTCATGGCCGAATGCTACAAGGCCCCCGAACTGTGCAACTATTACTGCACACACGAGTGCGCCATCGGAGAAAAGACCGTCGAAGCCGTCGAGATCAAATCCTTTGCCCAGATCGCGATCGAAACGCTGAATTCGCTCAACAAGATGACGCGTCTGAGCAACCGCCTTCTGGAGATCGTGGAAGACGGCCAGGTCCGTCCGGACGAGAGCGACGACTTCCTCGTCATCAAATCGACGCTCGACAAGATCGCGGCGTCGGTCTCGGCTCTGCAGCTGTGGGTAGACCGGCAAATCGCCGAGGGAAAGCTCGACAGGGAGCTGTTCAGCAAATCATAAGGGGTGCGGAATAATCAATCGCCGCCGTACGGTCCGTACGCGTTGAAAAGGCTTGCTTTTTTCTTATTGTGCATTATAATTAAAGTCATCATACACATTGATTGCAATTTGTGTGAGTGAATACTTTAAAGGAGGGCGTTCATGCTTTTGACCTATCGAGAATGTCTCAGCAAATACGGCAGCGATTATCAGCTTAAGAAAAAAATCAAAAACGGCACTCTCTTCATAAAAGAAAAAGGAGTATACTCCACCCAGCGCAACACAGCTGAAATTGCCGTAATTATGTTGAAATATCCAAAAACAGTATGCACCGGCAAAAGCGCCTTTTATTACCATGCCCTGACTGACGAAATTCCCGATTACTATTACCTTGCCAGTCGTCGGACGGATACCAGAATACAGGATCCCCGCGTCAGACAATCATTTCAAAAAGACGATATATTCGAAGCCGGCATTACAGACATCCAATATAATAATTCCTCAGATAAGGTACAATAAGTTGCGCAAATTCATTCAGCACCTGTGAAAACAGGAATGGACATAGCGAAGACCAATTGGTAAAATTGTTTTGCTACAAACAGAAACCAAGGAGGTCAAGCCATGTCCACAGACATTATACAGC
>JAFRLF010000041.1 GCA_017431365.1 Clostridia bacterium
CAGCACGGACTTGCCCTCCATCGCGATGTCGCGCACGAACATGTACGCCTCGTCGATCTTGCGGACGGTCTTCTGCAGGTCGATGATGTAGATGCCATTGCGCTCGGTGAAGATGTACGGAGCCATCTTCGGGTTCCAGCGACGGGTCTGGTGTCCAAAGTGGACGCCGGCTTCCAACAGCTGCTTCATAGAAATGACTGCCATGGGGTATACCTCCTTGTTTTTAACCACCTTTTGCGTCGTCTCGGCAGGGCACCCGATTGGGCACGCCCCTGCGGATCGGCAAAAGTGCGTTTTCTAAAGAATTATACCAAAAAAGCGGGTTCAGGGCAAGGGAAATCCTGTATGTATCTGAAGTTTAACCTGACACGTATTCAAGTCGCTGTATGTCAGCCGCGTCTGCTTTAGCGCTGTGCTGTCTGCGGCGGTCTCCGTCATGTGGATCGGGCTGTTATCCTCTTTATTTGTTGTCGTCACACCTAAGGCATTGGTTTCCCAGAAACAGAGCAGTCCTACGATACTTCATAACCCTTTCGGATTCACCGGATAGAGCCATTCAAATCAGTCGATCTCTATTGTTAATTTTTTCAAACTTTACGACAAATGCCCGCGATCAATATAAAATATTGCCAAAGGAGTTGATCTCATGAGCGATTATCGCGATCCCAGCCTCGACGTTGACGCCCGCGTCGAGGACCTTCTGAACCGGATGACCCTGGAAGAGATGATCATGCAGACCGACCAGTACTTCACCAACGACTTCGCCTCGTACGACGAGCTCGGCGACGCGACGAACGTCGACATGGAGAGGCTCCACGCCCTGCTGAAGGGGCACAGCTGCGGGAGCATACAGTTGCGCGGCATGACGGCGGCGCAGGCCAATCTGGTCCAGCGCTACGCCGTGGAACAGACGCGCCTGGGGATCCCCTTCCTCTTCAGCGAAGAAGCGCTGCACGGCCTTGGAAACAGACACGCCACGTCTTTCCCGCAGCAGCTCGGCCTCGCGGCGACGTTTAACCCCTCCCTGGGTGAAAAGATGGGCCATGCCATCGCGACCGAGGCGCGCGCCAAGGGCATCCACGAGACCTACAGCCCCGTATTGGACCTGGCCCGGGATCCGCGCTACGGCCGCACGGAAGAGACCTACGGCGAGGACACGCACCTGGGAGCCGACTTTGCGCGCAGCGTGGTCAGAGGCATGCAGGGCGACGACCTCTCGGCTCCGGACGCCGTCGCCTCCGAACCGAAGCACTACGCGGCATACGGCGCGCCGGTCGGCGGCATCAACTGCGCGCCCTGCGCCATGGGCCGGCACGAGATCTTTACCGACGCGCTGCCCATCTTCGAGGCGGCGATCAGGGATTCCGGCGCGGTGGACGTGATGTGCTCCTACTCGGCGCTCGACGGCGTCCCCGTATCCGCCGATCACGAGCTGCTCACCGACGTGCTGCGCGGGCAGTGGGGGATGCGCGGCTTCGTCCGCACCGACCTCACAGCCGCCGCCCGCCTCTATGACAACCACTTCGTTGCGAGCACGCGCAAGGAAGCCATGGCCATGGCGCTGGAGGCGGGGGTCGACCTGCAGCTTTACGACTTCCCCCACGACGAGTGGCAGAACGGCCTCAGGGAGCTGGTCGAAGAGGGCCGCCTGGACAAAGGCGTCATTCGGCAGGCCGCCGGGCGCGTGCTGAAGGTCAAGTTCATGCTCGGCCTGTTCGACAGCCCCTATACGGATGAAACCCGGGAGGCCCTCGTGTACAGCGAAGCGCACGTCAGCCTCGCCAGGCAGATCGCCCGGGAGAGCGTCGTGCTCCTGAAAAACGAAAACAGCCTTCTGCCGCTCAGCAAGGATGTCAAAACCATCGCCGTTCTCGGCCCCGCGGCCGGCCAGGGCATGCTGGGCGATTATACGCCTTCCCATAAGAGCGGAATATCCCTGCTGGAGGGGATACGCGCGCTTGTTTCACCCGGGACGCGGGTCCTTTACGACGAGGGATGCCACTTCTTCGGCGACAATCCGGAGCCGTTCCCCCGGGGCTGGCTGCTGGACGAGGAAGGCCGTCCCGGTCTGACGGGCCGGTATTACCGCGGGCGGGAGATCCAGGGCGAGCCCCTGTTCACGCAGCGCGACCACAACATCGACTTCAACTGGATCATGAACAAGCCCCACCCCGACCTGGAAGCCTACAGCTATAGCGTCCGCTGGACCGGCAAACTCGTTCCCCAGGAGAGCTTTGACGGGTATATCGGCTTCCGCACGCAGGACAGCATGCGCCTGTATGTGGACGGCGAGCTCATTCTGGACGGCTGGGGCGACGGGAAAGAGGCCGGCCGCACGGTGCCCTTCCGTTTTGAAAAGGGACGGGCGCATGATCTTCAGATAGACTTCACCAACGACCGCCGGGGCGCCCGGGTCGTGTTCGGCCACTGCCGCGAAAAAGAGGATTTCAGCCGTGCCGTCGAATTGGCCAAAGCGGCCGACATATGCGTCCTCTGCATGGGAGACAGCCACGACACCAGCGGAGAGAACTTCGACCGCATCAGCCTCGACCTGCCGGGACGTCAGCCGGAATTTGTCCGCGCCGTCGCCGAGACGGGCAAGCCCATCGTCCTGGTGCTTCAGACGGGGCGGCCCGTGTCGCTGATGTGGGAGCAGCAGCACATTCCCGCGATCGTCGAAGCCTGGTTCCCCGGAGAGCAGGGCGGCATGGCCGTCGCGGAGACGCTCTTCGGCGACAACGCTCCCTCCGGGCGGCTGCCCATGTCCTTTCCCAAGACCGTGGGACAGCTCCCCTGCCATTACGCGCGCCGTCCCGGCGGCGGCAAGCGCTACGTGGAGATGGACTGGCTCCCCCTCTACACCTTCGGCTATGGCCTTGGCTTCACCACGTTCAGCTACACCGGGCTGAGCCTTTCAAAGGACGTCGTCTCCGCCGGAGAATCCGTTCAGGCGACCTTCACCGTCACCAACACGGGCTCAAGGCCCGGCACAGCCGTCCCCCAGCTGTATCTGAGGGATCAGTTCGCCTCCACCGTCAAGCCCGAGCGCACGCTCTGCGCCTACGCCAAGGTCGAGCTGCAGCCCGGCGAGAGCAAACAGGTCACTCTCGACATCGTCCCCAGGGACATGCGCACGCTGGGACGGGACTTCGTCTGGCGCGTGGAACCGGGCGATTTCCGCGTCTGGCTGGCCGAGGACGCCGAGCGCCGGCTCGAGCACCGAGACTTCCGCGTCGTCTGAGCCGTTTGGAAGGGAGAATCAGCCTATGAGTGAATACGTGCTTCACCTGGACAATCAGGCCGCCGAATGGGAAAACGCCACGCCCATCGGCTGCGGCTCGCTGGGCGCGATGATCTACGGCACCGTGCCCCGGGAGCGGATCCAGCTGAACGAAGAGCGCATCTGGGCGGGCGGCAGGCAGAACAGCGCCGCGCCCGACATCTATGACAAGCTTGTGTATCTTCGCAAGCTCCTTCTTGAAGGAAAGAACGCCGAGGCCGACGCCTGGGCCATCGAGCATATGGGCAAGGATTTCGCGCGCGTGCAGTCCTATGAGACGGCCGGCGACCTGCTCGTCGACACGGGGTGCGTGGACTGCGAGGACTACCGCCGCGACCTCGATCTGATCCGCGGCGTCGCGCGTGTCAGCTATACCGCGGAAGGGCGCGCGTATGCGCGCGAATACCTGGCCTCTTACCCCGACAAGGTCGTTCTCGGCAGATTGACGGGCCTGAAACCCGACGCGCCCGTACGCCTCGGCTATGAGCGCGAGAATATAAAGCAGATCCGCATCGAGGACGGCGTGATAACCGTACAGGCCGCCACGGCAGACGACCTGCACCCCTTTGCCGTAAAGATCGGCCTGCTCACAGACGGACTTATCCGGACCGACGGCGACAGCGCTCTTGTCAGCGGCGCGACGGAGATCAGGCTGGTCATCAGCGCCGCCACGGAGGGCGATCCCGTCCTCCCCGAAGACAGTTTTGACGCGCTCTGGGCCCGGGGCGAAGCGGATCACACTCGCCTGATGGAGCGTTCCGCCATCCACCTGGATCAGGAGGACGAGCCCGAGTTCTCACAAATGACCGTGCGGCAGCGCCTGCAGCGCGTGCGCGAGGGGCACGCGGACGGAGGGCTGTTGGACCTCTATTACCAGTTCGGACGCTACCTGATGGTCGGCTCAAGCCGTCCGGGCACGCTGCCGGCCAACCTGCAGGGCGTCTGGAACGGGTATATAAGCGCCCCGTGGAACAGCGATTACCACACGAACATCAACCTGCAGATGAACTACTGGCCCGTCGAGGTAACCAACCTCTCGGAATGCGCGCTGCCCCTTTTTGACTACATGAACGCAAATCTCCTGAAATCCGGCCAGGAGACAGCCCGCTTCAGCTATCACTGCCGGGGCACCGTGACGCACCACCTGTCGGACATCTACGGGTTTACGGCGCCGGCCGACGGACTGTGGGGGCTGTGGCCCCTTGGCGGCGCGTGGCTCTGCTACAACATGTGGGAGCATTACCTGTACACGGGAGACGAGGCGTTCCTCAGGGATACGGCCTACGAATTCATCCGGGAGTCCGCGCTGTTCTTCCTGGACAGCATGATCCCCGTAAAGACGGAATCGGGAGAGCTCCTGCTGACCGGGCCGTCCACCTCGCCGGAAAACTGCTATTTTGACGAGCAGGGCCGCCGGGTGACGCTGTGCCTCTCCCCCACCATGGACGTGGAGATTGTATCCGGGCTTTTGAAAATGTACGTCGCCGCTGAGGACGTCCTGGGCCTGGACGGCGAACTGAAGGAGCAGGCCGCCGACGCCCTGTCCAAAATGCCGCCCTTCAAAACGGGCCGGTATGGCAATCTCTGCGAGTGGATGCAGGACTACGACGAACCTGAGCCGGGACACCGGCACATCTCCCACATGTTCGCCCTGTATCCTGACTGCGCCATCAACACCGAGACGCCGGAACTCATGCAGGCGGCGCGCAGGACGATTCAGCGCCGGCTGTCGCACGGCGGCGGGCACACCGGCTGGTCGTGTGCGTGGCTGATCTGCCTGTACGCCCGTCTGGGCGACGGCGAAGGCGTCATGGACATGCTCGGCAAGCTCCTGTCAAACTCGACGCTTGACAACCTACTGGACACGCATCCGCCCTTCCAGATCGACGGAAACTTTGGCGCGACGGCGGGCCTTGCCGAAATGCTTCTGCAGAGCCACGGCGGAATCGTATCCCTTCTTCCGGCGCTGCCGAAGGCCTTCCGGCGCGGCTCTTTCCGCGGACTCCGCGCCCGGGGCGGCCTGACCGTGGACGCCGCCTGGGCGGACGGCCGCGTCAGCGAGATGACCCTGACGGCCGACCGCGATGTCTCGTTCACGCTCCGCGTAAACGGCATAGACACCCCCATCGCGCTGAGCGCCGGGGAGACCCGGCGGCTGTCCGCCGGCGCTCGCGGTCTTTGACACGATTCGCCATCACAGAACGCGCCGTCAAGTCAACCGAACCGATGTATGAACGAATACGACGAGCGGCCGGGATCCCGTCGTCACGGGGCCCCGGCCGCCGATTATAATTGTTTTTACCCATATCAGAAGAACGTGGGCGTGGTGCCCTCTTCCACGGACTGCATGAGGGATTTGGCCTGAGCGTCGACCTCTTCGTAGGCGTCGCGGGCCTGCTCGAGCTTGCTGGTGGCGTTGTCCATCTGGGTCTCGGTCTGCTGCAGGTTCTTGTACAGCTGATCGAACTGCTCGGCGAACTTCTGCGAGGAAGTGCCCTTCCACGTGGTGCTCAGCTCGCGCATGGTGTTGGAAATCTGCAGATAAGCGATCTGCATCGCCTGCTTCTTGGCCTTGTAGTCGTTGATCGCCTGATTCAATGCCTCTATACTGACTCTTACTTCTTCGCCGGCCATGATTTATATCCTCCTCGTCTCTCGGCAGACGCCCTTGCGCCTTTCGCCGCGTATCGTGTTTTTTTCGGTTCTGCCCTCGGACGCTTAAGATTTACTTGAAGTTCTTGGCGGCGGCCTCGTCGCCGCTCACGTACAGGTCGCGGGACTGCTCGATCGTCTCGGCGTACTGGTTAATCAGCTCGCTCATCTGCGTCAGCCACTTATGGGCTTCCTGGATGTTCTCGTTGAAGATCTGGGAGGACTCGGCGCTCCAGCCGTCGGCTGAGGTCGTCAGGGTCTCGGTGGCGGCCTTCAGCTGGTCCGCCGTCTCCTTGAAGTTCTGGCAATACTGCTTGACCTTGCTGGCTGCGCTCGTCATTTCGGAAGCGGTGAGTTCAAATTCTGCCATGATAGTATCCTCCACTCTGTATTATTCTGTAATCTCTCTCGTACTGCGGCCCGTGTCAGCGGGACAGGCCTCTCATCAGCCTTTCCAGCCACGGCGACACCAACCGGCCGCGGGGGTTATAGTTATAGGGCAGGACAAAGGGCTTGGGCAGGGGGTATGTCCTCGCGGCGACATGGCTTCGGTTCGACCAGTGGGATGTCTTTCCCGCGCCGGTGACCCCGACCATGAGCCTGTCGATCATATCGTCCACTGCCTCTGCAGCCTCGTCCATCTCCGTCCTGGCCCGGCGCGACGCCTGGATCAGGTCCGCCAGTTCCCGGGCCGAAGCCTCCATGGAACTGAGGGTCTCGGCGTATTCCTCCAGAAGGCGGGTCATGACCTCAGCGTCCTCGTCCGGCCGGGCGTCTATCAACGCCGTCTGCGCCGCGCGGGCTTCGTTCAGGCACTGGTTCATCTCATCCTGAGACGACGTCAGCCTGTACAGCGCGCGTCCGACCTGTTCGCTGCTCCATCTGATGGTCATCGGCTTATCCCTTCCCCTGCAGGATCTGGGCGATCTTGCGGTCCGCGTTCTCCAGCGCGTTGGCATAGGCCCTGAGCTTGCTGGTAATATCGTTCAAGCGCTGCGCGTCAGCCGTAACGGCCTTTTCCCGCCGCAGGATCTCGTCCTCCATGGCCCGCTGCGTCTTGCCCTGCAGCCCTTCGAGGGCCTCTCGGGCCTTTTTCAGCTGAAAGGCCACGTCCTCGTCCATGCGGCGCGACACGCGCCCGACCTGCCGCGCGGCCTCGCGAATCTTCTCGGTGTCATAAGTCGCACTCACAGGTCAATCACTCCTTTGGTCTCGTCTCTCCTCCGCCCAGCGGAGGAAGCCTTTCATCAGAACATCGGCGGGGTGGTGCCCACGTCGAGGGAAGTGGCCTTGCTGCCGACGTTCTCCTCGGTCTCGGTCATCGTGTTGATGACGTTGCGCAGGGAATTGATCGTCGCGTCGATGGCGTCGTTGCTGCGGTGAATGTTGATCGAAATGTTCGCCCACTTCGCCATGTAGATCGCCTTCGCCGGGCCGTCCCAGCAGCGGTCGATGTGCTGCTTCGCTGAATCCAGCGCCGTGAACGCCTGCTGCATCGTGTTGCGCGCGCTCTCGTAGCGCCCTATCGTCTGATTCATTTCATTGGTTGATACCTTGATCCGATCAGCTGCCATTTTATTCTCCTCCTGCTCTTTTCTCTGTTTCTCTTCGTCCGGCCGCTTATCCGCGCATGATGCCCTTGAGTCTGTCCTCGTTCTGCCTGTAAAGCTCGATGACCTTCTTCACCGTGTCGATGATGTAGAGCACCACCGCGTGGATCGAGCTGTACCACTTGTAGGCTTCCTCCTGGTTCTTCACGAAGGCCACCTGCGTGTCGCCTTCCCACTTGCTCGCCAGGTCGTCCGCCGCGTTCTTCACCGCCGTGATCGCCTCGTTGTAGACCTCCATGGCCTTGTTCATGTCCGCCGCCGCCTGCGACAGCTCGATGGCGTTTACCA
>JAFRLF010000042.1 GCA_017431365.1 Clostridia bacterium
TGTAATCCCAATTTGATCCGCGGAATTTATATTTAACTCATTCAGATCGCCAGCCATTTCGATCAGATGAGTGCGCGGACAGATGTCCCTGCAGAGCTCGAAGAGCTTGCGCGTGTTGGAGCTGTTTTTTCCGCCGACGACGATCATCATATCGACCCGGCGGGCGATCTGCGCCGCCTCGCGCTGGCGGACCAGCGTCGTCTGGCAGATGGTGTTCTGTACGGTCAGGCCGGGGGCGCGCCGCCTGAGAACGGCGCACACGCGGTCAAAGTGCTCCGGCGTGATGGTCGTCTGCGCGACGACGAGGCAGGAACCCGCGACCGGGAGCGATTCGGCCTCCTCCAGGGACTGCACGGCCACGCCGCGCCCGCGCGACCAACCGAGGATGCCCTGTACCTCGGGGTGGGATCCGTCGCCCACCACGAGAACCTGCTGGCCTTCGGCGGCCGCCCGATCGACGAGGGCGTGAATCCGCTGAACGAAGGGGCAGGCCATGTCGTGGATCACGCAGCCGCGCGCCTGAAGCGCTTCGTGTACCGCGCGCCCCGCGCCGTGAGCGCGGATCATCACGTGAGACCCGGGCGGCACGTCGTCTACTGCGTCGACCTGCCGGGCGCCCATGCGCCCGAGGCGTTCGACCTCCTGCGGGTTGTGGATGACAGGTCCCAGCGTGTAGAGGCAGACGCCCGCGTTCAGCAGCTCTTCGGCGCCGGCGACGGCGCGCCTGACGCCAAAGCAGAACCCGGCATGCGCTGCGATCGTCAAATTCATGAATGGGAAAACCTTCTCCACACAGTTTCGATTCTTATTTCTATTCTACATATTCCGGGAAATTCCTGCACGAGTCATAAATATTCAAATTTTTAACATTCGAAATGGCAGGAATTGCGGATCAGGGTGGAGCGCGACAAAAATTCAGGCGGATTCCTTGTAAATAATTCGTGATGATGGTATTATGAAAAGGACTTTTGATGAATTCATTCGCAGTCTTGACCGTGCGCGTTGGGAGGCATGAACCATGAGATCGTGGAAAACCGGCGTAAGACCATACAAGGCAGCTTTGAACCGACATGACGCAGCGATCATCCTGGCGGCAGTCCTTCTGGCGCTGATGCTGCTTCCGCTCGGCGGCGGGCGCGCGCGGGCCGCCGACGTCGAAACGGCCCGGCCCTCGGTGAACGGCTTCCTTCACGTGGAGGGGACGCAGCTCGTCGACGAGGCGGGGCGCGCCGTACAGCTCCGCGGCGTCAGCACCCATGGGCTGACGTGGTTCCCGGATTACATAAACGAAGGGCTCTTCGGCCAGGTTTCCGCCGACTGGAACTGTAATATGGTGCGCCTGGCCATGTACTCCGAGCTGTACTGCTCGGGCGAGAGGGAAGAGAACCTTTCTCTCATGCGTAAGGGGATCGACCTCGCCGTCCGGTCGGACATGTACGTCCTGGTCGACTGGCACATCCTGAACGACGCCGACCCCAATGAAAACGTCGACGCGGCGGTCGAGTTTTTCGACATGATCGCGTCCGAGTACGCGGACTGCCCGAACCTCCTGTTTGAGATCTGCAACGAGCCGAACGGCGAGACGGACTGGGCGGACGTCAGCGCGTACTGCAAGACGGTCATACCGGTCATTCGCCGGCATATGCCCGGGGCGGTCGTCGTCGTGGGGACGCCCGAGTACGACCGCAACCTCGGCGACGCCCTGCTCCGGCCGCTGCCCTTCGATCAGGTGATGTACGTGCTGCACTTTTACACGGCCACGCACGGCGAGGGCCTGTTTTCGGAGCTCACCGCCGCCGTTGACGCGGGCCTGCCGGTGTTCATCAGCGAGTGCGGCATCAGTGAGGCGAGCGGCGACGGGGCGATCGATTTTGACGGCGCGGCGAAGTGGTTCACCTATCTGAACGAGAAGAAGATCAGCTACGCCGTGTGGAGTCTTTCTGATAAGGACGAGTCGTCGGCGTTCTTCCGCTACGGCTTCGACCCGTACGGCGCCGTCTCGGACGACGACCTGACTCCGGCGGGCGCGTGGGTGCGGCAACTGATCCGGGGAGAGGACCCGTCGGCGATCCCCGCGCCCGCGGCTCTTTTGCAGAAGGACCGCCTCGGGCGGGTCGGTACGTGGGTCCGCAATTCGCTCGGCGTCCGCGGCGACGATGCCGTTCGCTCCTGGATACTAATTGCGGGCGTCGCAGGCGTGGTCGTCCTCGCGGCGCTGCTCTGCGGGATGGCTTACGCCCGAAAGGGGTCAAAAAAGTGCCGGACGTACGACGACATCGTGTCCGACGGCCGGAGCGCGCAGCCCAGAGACGCGCTCGGCGTGATCGCGCGGATCGCGCTGGTCCTCAGCGCGTACGCCACGCTGATTTACCTGGGGTGGCGCGTCGTGTATTCGATCCCGACGGAGGCCGGCGCGGCCGCGGTCGCGGGGAACCTGGCGCTGCTGGCCGTCGAGGTGCTGGGATTCATAGAGTCGATGGTGCTGTACCGGCATCTGCTGGGGCTGCGGCCCCACGGCCTGCCGTCGATCCCCGAGGACTCCTATCCGGACGTGGATATATTCATCGCGACGTACAACGAGCCGACGGACCTTTTGCGCCGGACCGTCAACGGTTGCCTGCACATGAAGTACCCCGACCGCTCGAAGGTGCATATCTGGATCTGCGACGACAACCGCCGCCCCGCGATGCGGGCGCTCGCGGAGGAGATGGGCGTCGGGTACTTCGACCGGCCGAACAACGAGGGTGCGAAGGCCGGCAACCTCAATCACGCGCTGGGGTTGACCTCGGCGCCGTACGTCGTCACCTTCGACGCCGACATGATCCCCCGGAGCGACTTTCTGCTGAAGACGATCCCCTATTTCGTCGACGCCGAAAGGCGGCAGGCGGACAAGCCGGAGGCGGAGCGGCTGAGACTCGGGCTTCTGCAGACGCCGCAGAGCTTTTATGACCCGGACGTCTTCCAGCACGCGCTCTATTCCGAGAAGCGCGCACCAAACGAGCAGGATTTCTTCTATCGGACGATCGAGCCGGCGAAGACGTCCACAAACAGCGTGATCTACGGCGGGTCGAACACCGTCCTGTCGCGCAGGGCGCTGGAGGACATCGGCGGGTTTTACACGGGCTCCATCACGGAGGACTTCGCGACAGGGCTGCTGATCGAGTCGCGGGGGTATGTCAGCCTCGCGCTGCCCGAGCCTCTGGCGAGCGGTCAGACGCCGCACACCTTCCGCGAGCACATCAAGCAGCGCACGCGCTGGGGGCGGGGCGTCATCCTGACCGCCCGGAAGCTGAAGATCTGGCGGCGGAAGGACCTGACGGCCGAGCAGAAGATCAGCTACTGGAGCTCGGTCGTGTACTGGTTCTCGCCGATCAAGAACATGATCTACATGATGTCGCCCCTTCTGTATGCCGTGTTGGCGCTGCCGGTGTTCAAGTGTAACTGGCTGGAGCTTCTGGTATTCTGGCTGCCGATGTTCGTGCTGCAGGACCTGTGCCTGCGCCTGAACAGCAAAAACGCCATCTCCACGAAGTGGAGCGGCATTTACGAGACCAGCGTCATGCCGCATCTGCTGATTCCCATTTTAAAGGAAGCGCTCGGCTTCAGCCTGTCCGTGTTCAAGGTAACCGACAAATCCGGGAAGGCCGGCCAGCGGGAGCGCGACCGCCGGGCCATGATCCCGTTCCTCGTCCTCGCGGGGCTGTCCGTCGCGGGGATCGTCCGGCTGTTGATCGCGTTTGAGGCGACGCAGGTCGTAGGGCTTCTGATACTGCTGTTCTGGATCGTCAGAAACCTTTACTATCTCGTCATGGGGCTGTTCCTGGTGGACGGGCGCGACAGCGACGGCGAGACCGTCCGGGTCGCCGACGCGGAAGCCGTCATGGTCAGGGCGGAGGGCCGCGCGTACGAGGGCGTCACGACGATGATGACGGAGCACAACCTGACGGTCTTCCTGGACGACAGCCAGGATCTGGCGCTCGGCAGCCGCGTGGAGCTGTCCGTTCAGCGGGATGATTTCACGGCGACCGTCAGGGGCGTCGTCACGGGGATCAGGGCGTCGAGAAACAGCGCCGCGCGGACGCACACGATCGAGATCCTGGACTATTGCGGGAGCGAATGGGAATACTGGCAGATTCTGTACGACAGGGTGCCCACGCTGCCGCAGTCGCTTAAGCGGGACTTCGGCCTGATCCCGCATCTGTGGCAGAACATCGCCCACCGCGTTGCCCGGACGAGGCGGACGTGATTTTCAGTTCCTTTGGGGAAGGCCGGCAAATGAACGCAAAAGATCCTGTGGGGGAGAAACATTCCTCACAGGATCTTTTTTAGAAGATTGAAAAAACCCGTCTCTTTCGAGACGGATTGTGGTGGGGTTAGTAGGACTTGAACCTATGACCTCCACGATGTCAACGTGGCGCTCTAACCAGCTGAGCTATAACCCCTTACGAACTGACATTATACCAAAGGAAGCGGCTTCTGTCAAGTACTTTTTTTGCGGCGCGGACTGGCCCGCGGAGCGGCTTTTCAAAGCGAAGCGCCCCAAACCCTGCGGTCTGGAGCGCCGTGGCACCTCCATGGGGATTCGAACCCCAGTTTTCGCCGTGAGAGGGCGACGTCTTAGGCCTCTTGACTATGGAGGCAAATGGCTGCCGAACTAGGATTCGAACCTAGAATGAACGAGTCAGAGTCGTTAGTGTTACCGTTACACCATTCGGCAATGCGCTCTTGCGAACAACAAAAAGGATTATAGCGAATCGCGCATCTTTTGTCAACCACACGGGGAGTAAATTTTGTATTAACACGCACGGCGCCGCGTTTTCCACATTATCCACAGCCTTCTGTGGAAAACATGGGGATAACCTGTGGACAAGGCGCAAATGTGAGCGCGTGGCAAGTTAGAGCTTTACAATTCCCCCGGGCGAGGCTATAATTGACAGCAAATCGACAGATTGACCGTGAGGCGAGGGGAGGCGCGTTCATGTTTAGGGATAAATACAGGACGTATATCAACTGGGGCGTCACGGTGGTGCTGATCCTCGTCGCGGCGCTGTCGTATTATTTCCTGATCCAGCGGTGGAAGGGCTTCACGGACACGATGTCGCTTCTGCGCGGCGTGCTGACGCCGGTGACGATCGGCCTGGTGATCGCCTATATCCTCGAGTCGATGGTCAACACGATCGTCGGGATCTTCATGCTCGTGCCCACGAGAAAGCCGGCGACGCTGCGGCGCATACGGGTGTTCCGGGTGGTCGCGATCATCCTGAGCGAGATTTTGTCCCTGGCGCTGGTCTCCGCGCTGCTCACGATCATCATCCCTCAGATCATCGACAGCCTGCGCAACATCATCACCAATTACGACCAGTACGTCACGCGGTTCGAGGCGTGGGTGCAGCCGATGTTCGAGAAGTACCCGACCGTCAAGGAGTACATCTTCGCGCAGGGAGACAGGCTGCAGGACACCATCCGGAAGTTTTTGCAGACGGATCTGTCGCGCGTGGTGACCTTCGCCGCGAACAGCGTCAAGGGCGTGGGCGTGTCGGTGTACAACGTCGTGATCGGCATCATCGTTTCCATATATATGCTGATCAATAAGGAGATCCTCCTGGCCAAGGGGAAGAAACTGACGTACGCTCTTTTCAAGGTGCCCCGCGCCAACCGGCTGATGGAGGGCCTGCGCCACACGGACAAGGTGTTCCGCGGCTTCCTGGTGGGGAAGATTTTGGATTCCCTGATCGTCGGGATACTCTGCTTTATCGGTTGTACGATCTTCGGCATGCCCTACTCGCTGCTGATCAGCATTTTCGTGGGACTGACGAACATCATCCCCTCCTTCGGCCCGATCATCGGCGCGATCCCCTCGATCATCCTGATCCTGATGGTGGATCCGATGAAGGCGCTGATCTTCGCGATATTCATACTCGTGCTGCAGCAGCTGGACGGCAACGTCATCGGGCCTAAGATCGTGGGCGGTTCAACGGGCGTGTCCTCGATCGGCGTGCTGATCGCCATCATCGTCGGCGGAGGGCTTTTCGGCTTCGTGGGGATGATCCTCAGCGTGCCGGTGTATTCGGTGATCTATACGGTCGTCAAGAACTACGCCGAAAAGAGGCTCAGAAAGCGCGGCCTGCCGGAGGATCTGACGTTTTATTCGGATGTGAACGAGATCGATCCCGCGATGGAGCGCCAGAACGCGCAAATTCCGCAGCGTGAAGGGATTGACGAAACGGCTTCGTCATTGTATAATAAATAAGTTGTATAATAATGCGGGGGCTGCGCTTTATAAAATCCAAGAGGCGGCTCCGCGCGGGAAGGACTTGTCTAGAATGAAGAAAAGAAGCGTGATTACCCTCTGTGTGACGGTGCTGCTCATCGTACTGGTGAGCGTTGTGGCGCTGAAAGGCTTCCAGATCCCGGGCAGCAGCTATGATTACGTGCCCGTGAAAGACGCCATCAGCCTGGGTCTCGACCTGCGCGGCGGCATTTATGCCGTCTATCAGGGCGACACCTCCGCAGAGGATTTTGACACCCAGATGGACGCCACAGTCACTATTATGATCAACCGCCTGACGGCCCAGGGCTACACCGAGGCCACGGTCACCCGCCAGGGCAGCGACCGCATCCGCATCGAGATCCCCGATGTCGAGGATCCGAACGAAATCCTGAACATCGTCGGCACGCCGGCGCACCTGACGTTCGAGGATCCCAACGGCGATATCGTGCTGGAGGGCAATTCCGTCAAGGAAGCGTACGGCACCTATGACCGCGAAACCAACAAGCCCGTCATCGCCTTTACGCTGGACGATGAGGGCACGAAGGCCTTCGCCGACGCGACGGCGACCTTCCTCAATCAGGTCATCACCATCCGCCTGGATGAGACCGTCCTGACCGCGCCGACCGTGCAGTCGGTCATCACCGATGGCCGGGGCATCATCAACGGCTTCAATGACATCAACGACGCCATCACGATCGCCAACCTGATCATGTCCGGCGCGCTGCCCCTTGACATCACGCTGATCGAGTCCAGCGCCGTGTCCGCCACTCTGGGCGAGGGCGCGCTGTCCACGTCGCTGACGGCCGGCATCATCGGCATCCTGCTCATCATGCTGTTCATGATCGTCATGTACCGCATCCCGGGTGTGGTGGCCGATATGGCGCTGTGCATCTACATACTGATCGTGTTCTTCGCGCTGGCCAACGTGCCCGGCGTACAGTTGACCCTGCCCGGCATCGCCGGCATACTGCTCGGCATCGGCATGGCCGTGGACGGCAACGTCATCATCTTCGAGCGCTTCCGCGAGGAGCTCAAGGGCGGGCGCACCGTCCAGGCGGCGGCGCAGCGCGGCTACAAAAACGCTCTCTCGTCCATCATCGACTCCAACGTGACCACGATCATCGCCGCCATCGTGCTGGTGTACTTCGGCACGGGGTCCGTCAAGGGCTTCGCCCTGACGCTGCTGATCGGCGTCATCGCCTCGCTGATTTCCTCGGTGTTCATCACCCGCTTCCTGCTGAACCAGGCTACGCGCCTCGGCATCAAGGGCGACAAGCTCTGGTCCCGGTAAGAGAAGGAGGATACGAATCATGGAAAATAATTTCTTCACCAAGAACTTCAAAACCTTCCTGCTCATTCCGGCGTGCCTGATCGTGGTCGCCCTGCTGATGACCATCTTCGGCTTCGGCCTGAACGCCGGCATCGACTTCACCGGCGGCTCCCTTCTGACCTACGACATGGGCGGCGACTTCGACACCGCCGTCGTTGAGAAGGCGCTGTCCGACGTGGGCGTCGCCGATTACCTGGTCAGCAAGACCGGCACCGGCGCCGTCCGCACCACCTGCGAGGTCCGCATGAAGGACATGGGCGAGGACAGCAACGAGGAATACCGCATGGCCTTCGAGGAGAAGCTGGCGGAATCCTATCCGGACTTCAAGTTCATCACCATCGACACCGTGGGCGCCGTGGCCGGCCGCGACCTGATTCGCAACGCCGTCCTGTCCTGCCTGATCGTGTTCGCGTGCCTGCTGATCTACATTGCCATCCGCTTTGACCTGTACAGCGGCGTGACGGCGCTGGTGGCGCTGCTTCACGACGTGGCGATCATGGTGTGCTTCATGGTGTTCTTCCGCGGGCTTTATAAGGTCAATACGTCCTTTATCGCCGCGCTTCTGACCATCATCGGTTACTCCATCAACAATACGATCATCATCTTCGACCGCATCCGCGAGAACAACCGCCTGCTCGAGTTCAAGGACGGCTCCCGCACCCGCGTGGTGGAGGCCTCCGTCCGGCAGACCCTGTCCCGCACGGTGAACACCACCATCACCACCCTGATCACGCTGGTGATCCTGTACATCTGCGGCGTCAGCTCCATCAAGGAATTCGTGTTCCCGCTGATCGTGGGCATGCTGGCGGGCGTGTACTCCTCCGTGCTGCTGAGCGGTCAGATCTGGGCGCGCTGGTACGACAAGCAGGTCTTCGCGCCGATCACCAACCTGTTCAAGCGCGGCGGCGCCAAGACGGCCAAGAAGGCCTGATCGATTCGACCCATCCATGGAGCGGGAAATATGTCCCGCTCCATTTTGATTCATTTTGGAGGCAGAGAGGTTCCCCACCACCGCTGCGGCGGTCCCCCTCCCCATTGCCATGGGGAGGCAAGGCTGGCTTATGAGCGAAAAGCCTTCTCCTAAAGGGAAAAGACCTCGGAATACGTTTCCTAAAGCTCCAGCCTCCCCACCTCGGTGGGGAGGGGGACCGCGTGAGCGGTGGTGGGGAACTCAGTAACAAATGCCATGGGATATCGGAACACGCGGCGGGGGTATGTCTTTCATGCAGGATAACCGGATTCTTGCCAAGTACAAGTATGTCTTCCTCTGCGTCCTGCTGGCCGGTACGCCGTTCGGGCTCGGCTTTGGCGTGATCTTCGGTTCGGCGCGCGTCGGGTTTGCCGCCGGTGTCCTGTTTGGCGCGGGGATCGCCCTGTTCCTGCTGGCTTACATGGATTTTTCCAAATGGCGGTACGCCCGCATGGAGAAAAACGTCGTCGGAGATGTCCTTTTCAGACAGGACGCTATGATCAGCGCAGGACACCGAAAGGGTGATGACGTCCGTTTTGGCGCGCCGCGCGCGGCCAGAGCGCTGTTCATGCGGGACAGGATCGTCCTGATTACTTTTACCTCATTCCGCAATTTGAAGTACGACATGTTCGATAAAGACAGGGATTCGCTTTTGAAGGACGGCGGAGCCGTCGAATACGCTACGCCGGATGAAACGATCAGGGTGTTCATAATTGGAGATAACATGAAAAAGGGACGTCGTCGTCCCGGGGAGTAATACTGTATGTACCATCTGATTCGCCGCGGACAGCTGACGGCGCGCTGGGAGCGCCCGCCTCAGATGCCGCAGCTCGTATATGATCTGCTCGTGAGCCGGGGCGTCGGCAGCGCCGAGGAGGCCGAGGCCTTTTTGCGTCCGGGGGCGGAGCATCTCCTGGATCCGTACCGCCTTCGGGGCATGGACGCGGCCGTCGGTCGGATCAGGGCGGCGCGGGAGAATGGGGAGCGGGTCTGCGTCTTCGGCGATTACGACGTGGACGGCGTCTGCGCGACGGCCATCCTGATAAGCTGGCTGAGGGCGGCGGGCGTGAGCTGTTTCCCTTACATACCGGACAGGCATACCGAGGGCTACGGCCTTAACGAGAGCGCCGTCAGGGAAATCGCGCAGAGGGCGGATCTGCTGGTGACGGTGGACTGCGGCATCTCCTGTGCGGGGGAGATCGCCCTGGCGAAGGAGCTCGGGCTTTCCGTCCTCGTGACCGACCACCACAGGCCGGGGGACGTCCTGCCGGACTGCCCGATCGTGAACCCCCTGATCGGAGACTATCCGCCGCCCTCGCTCTGCGGCGCGGGGGTCGCGTTCAAGCTGGTGGAGGCGCTCGGCGGGCGCGAGGCGGCGCTTGAGTACGTCGACCTGGCGGCGCTGGCCACGGTGGCGGACCTCGTGCCGCTGACGGGCGAGAACCGCGTCATCGTGGCGCTGGGGCTTCGGGCGATCAACGCCTCTCCCAGGCCGGGCGTCGCCCTGCTCATCGAAAAGGCCGGGCTTCAGGGCCGGCGGCTCAGCGCGGGGAACATCGCCTTTCAGATCGCACCGCGCATCAATGCCAGCGGCCGTCTGGGGAGCGCGATGCGCGCCTTCGCCCTTCTGACCTGCGAAAACAGGGAGGACGGCCTTGAGACGGCGGCGGAACTCGAGGAGGAGAACACGCGCCGCCGGGCCGAGACGACGCAGATCCTCGCGCAGTGCCAGGACATGCTGAAGAGTTACGACCTGTTTGCCCACAGGGTGATCTTGCTCTGGGGCGAGGGCTGGAACAGCGGCGTGATCGGGCTGGCGGCCTCTCAGCTGGCGCAGACGTACCACTATCCGGTGGTGCTGCTGAGCCGGACGGAGGACGCGTGCGTCGGCTCGTGCCGCAGCATCCCGGCTGTGGACATCTTCGAGGCGCTGTCGAGCTGCTCGGACCTGTTTACGCGGTTCGGCGGGCACAGACAGGCCGCCGGCCTCGCCATGAAGTTTGAAAACCTCGAGCCGCTGCTGGCCCGGCTGGACGCGTATATTTCCGCGCACACGGACAGCTATGACTTCGTGCCGGAAGCGGAATACGACGTGGAGTGCGAGCTCAGGGATCTCACGCTCAAGGCCGTGGAGCAGATGGACCTTCTTCAGCCCACGGGGTACGGCAACCCCTCGCCGGTGTTTCTTGCCCGGGCGGAGGTGGAGACGCCCCGCCGCGTGGGGCGGGAGGGCGCGCACCTGCAGGTGAAGCTCCGCGACGGGGACGCGCTCGTCCAGGGGATCGCCTTCGGCATGGGGGAGATGGCCCCGTCGCTGGAGGGCGCGCGGCGTGGTCTGCTCTTCGCGCCGTCCGTCAACGAGTGGCGCAGTCAGCGCAGCGTTCAGTGCGAGGTCAGGCAGTGGCTTTCCGAGGACGCGGCGAGCGTTTTTGACCGCTTTGACGGGAAATATAGCGCTCATCAGCGCGCGTTTTTAACGCAGATTCTCTATAATACTGAACCAAATCCACAGGCGGAGGAAGCGGCGGAGCCCACGTCCGCGGAAACGGCGGCCGGGTGGCTGCGCGCTTCGCCGATGGGGACGGTCATCACCGCGGCGACGCGCGAGGGCGTGCGCTCGCTCCGGGCGTTTTACGAGGATTATGGCCTCGAGGGAACGTGCGACCTGTGCGCGGGCAGCTGGCCCAGCGGACCCGTGCCGATGACCGGGCTGTGCCTGCTGCCGACGGGCGAGGCTTTCGTGCCCTGTGAGAGGCTGGTGCTCTGGGACGCGGGGCCGGAGGCGTACGCAAACCTGCCGCCACACAGGCGGCTGTACGTCGCGCGGGGCGGCGACGACGTGGGCTGGCCCCTCGCCCTGCCCGACGTGAAGACGCTGAGGACGGTGTACCTGGCGGCCCGCTGGCTGGGAAGCAAGGGCATGCGCCGGGTGACGCTTTCGGACATCGAGCGCGACGTTGCCCTGACGTGCGGCGTCGAAGACGACGCGACGATCCAGGCGGCGCTGGCCGTGCTCAGCCATATGGGGCTCATCGCCCTCGACCGCGCCGGGGCGAGCCTGACCATCCCCCCTGTGAAGAAGCTGAACCCCGAAGACGACCCGCTTTTCCAAAGGCTTAACCGCATCAGACGACGCTTCAGCGCGAAGGAGTGATACGCGTGTCCGATCTGACGGACGGCATCTGTACCCCGATGGAAGACCCCAATCAGCCGCGTCTGGAAGCCCTGATCGAAAAAATCCGCAAATACAGGCCGGACGACAGGCTCGACCTGGTGCGGAAGGCGTATCATTTCGCCGCCGAGGCGCACGCGGGGCAAAAGAGGCGCTCCGGGGAGCCCTATATCATTCATCCGCTGAGCGTCGCGGAGACGCTGGCGGACCTGTCTCTGGATTGCACCACCATCGCGGCGGGGCTCTTGCACGACTGCGTGGAGGACAGGGACGAGGTCACCGTGGAGACGATCGAGCGCGAGTTCGGCGCGGAGGTCGCCCTGCTGGTGGACGGCGTGACGAAGCTGTCCCGGCTGGACTTCACCTCGCGCGAGGAGCAGCAGGCCGAGTCCCTGCGCAAGATGTTCCTGGCCATGGGCAAGGACATCCGCGTGGTGCTGATCAAGCTGGCCGACCGCCTGCACAACATGCGCACCCTTAAATATCAGAAGCCGGAGCGACAGGTGCCCATCGCCCGGGAGACGCTGGACGTGTACGCGCCGCTGTGCCACCGGCTGGGCATATTCGCGATAAAATGGGAGCTTGAGGACCTGTCCCTTCGGTATATCGACCCCGAAGGGTACTATCAGCTGGTGGAGCTGGTCGGCGCGAAGCGCACGGAGCGCGAGCACGTGGTGGAGCTGGTCATCTCCGAGCTGTCGGAGCACCTGAAAAAGAGCGGCATCAAGGCCGAGGTCACCGGGCGTCCCAAGCATTTTTACAGCATATACCACAAGATGAAGAGCCAGAACAAGACCTTCGAGCAGATCTACGACCTGTTCGCCGTTCGCGTGCTGGTGGATACGGTGCAGGACTGCTACGCCGCCCTGGGCGTGGCGCACACGCTGTGGACGCAGGTGCCCAACCGCTTCAAGGACTACATCTCCATGCCGAAGGGGAATATGTACCAGTCGCTGCACACGACGGTCGTGGGGACGAGCGGAGAGCTTCGGGGGCAGACCTTCGAGGTGCAGATCCGCACCTACGAGATGCACCGCACGGCAGAATACGGCATCGCGGCGCACTGGCGCTATAAAGAGGGCCGGCAGGCCGATTCGCTGGACTCGAAGCTGTACTGGCTGAGGCAGATCCTCGACTGGCAGAGCGACACCCGCGACCCGAGCGAGTTCATGGACGCGCTGAGGGTAGACCTGTTCAGCGACGAGGTGTTCGTCTTCACGCCCAAGGGCGATGTGATCAACCTGCCCAAGGGTGCCACGCCCATCGACTTCGCCTACCGCATACACTCGGCCATCGGCAACAAGTGCGTCGGCGCGAAGGTGAACGGGCGCATCGTCACGCTGGACACGCAGCTGGAGACGGGGGACTTCGTCGAGGTGATGACCTCGTCCGCCTCGCACGGTCCCAGCATGGACTGGCTCAAGACCGCCGCCACCAGCGAAGCGAGGAGCAAGATCCGCGCCTTCTTCAAGCGCGAGCAGCACGACGAGAACGCGGAAAAGGGCAAGGACATGCTGGAGCGGGAGGCCAAGCGCGTCGGCCTTTCCCTGGGGCAGCTGATCAAGCCGGAATTCCTGGAGCCGCTGTACAGGCGCTACTCCATCCATTCCCTGGATGACATATACGTGACGGTGGGCTTCGGCGGGCTGAGCGCGGCGCAGGTGATCAATCGCCTGTCCGACGAGCTGCGCAAGGCCCAGAAGGCCGTGGAGCCGCCGCTTGAGATCAAACCCGTAACGCCCCGGCCCGCCGGCGACGAGAAAAAGGGCGGCCACGCCCAGCAGGGCGTCATCGTGGAGGGCGACACGGGCATGGCCGTGCGCTTCGCCCGGTGCTGCAATCCCCTGCCGGGGGACGACATCGTGGGGTTCATCACCCGGGGGCGGGGCGTGTCCGTACACAGGCGCGACTGCACCAACATGGACGACATGATGCAGCAGCCGGAGCGCTTCGTGCCCGTGCGCTGGGAAGGCGACACCGAAGAGGGGTACGAGGTGGGCATCCGCATCATCGTCAACGACCGCGTGGGCATGCTGGCGGACATTTCGCTCATGCTCTCGCAGATGCAGATCCCCATCGTGGCGATCTCCGCCCGCGCCGCGGACAAGAACAAGAAAAAGACATCCACCAACATCGACCTGGTGCTGGACATCCGAAACGCGGCCCAGCTGCAGACGCTGATGGACAAACTGCTCCGCCGGTCGGACGTGATCGAGGTGTTCAGGACGAATAACTGACGGGGGCACCGCCAAAAGCCTTCCCCTCTGGGGAAGGTGGCTGGCCGTCAGGCCAGACGGAAGAGGTCTCATTGGAAGGCGCAGGGTGGCAGACGGAAGAGGTCCCATCGGAAGGCACAGGCCGGCAGACGGAAGAGGTCTCATTGGAAGGCGCAGGGTGGCAGACGGAAGAGGTCTTAAACGGAGCACGTGGGGGACCTCTCCCGCCCCTGCGGGGCACCCTCCCCAGAGGGGAGGGCTGGAAGATGCGAGTTTGGAGACGCATATGCCTATATATTATAACGGAAAGAATAAGGTTTTGGCGCAGGTACTACGGAGGAATTTGACGAAGCAGGAAAGTCATCTATGGTATGATTTCCTCTCGAAGCATCCAGTTCGTTTTCGGCGGCAAAAGCAATTTGGACGTTATATTGTAGATTTTTATTGCGCCGGGGCAAAGTTGGTCATTGAAATCGATGGGAATCAACATTATACAGAAGACGGGATTGAGATTGATCGTGAAAGATCAGCATATCTCGAAGGACTAGGGTTAAGAGTTATACGCTTCCATAATGCTGACATAGATTACGATTTCAGGAACGTGTGTAAGAAAATAAACGTGTTGGTAAACGAACGAACGGCGTAACCCAGTCTCGTGAAGCCTTCCCCTCTGGGGAAGGTGGCTGGCCGTCAGGCCAGACGGAAGAGGTCTTACAGGGGCATGCGGAGACCTCTCCCGCCCCTGCGGGGCACCCTCCCCAGAGGGGAGGGCAATAATGCGCAGACTTCATGCAAAAAAGAGGTATTTTCAATGCGCTGTGTCATACAAAAGGTCACCGAGGCCTGCGTCACGGTGGACGGGGAGATTGTGGGCCGCATCGGGCCGGGGTTCATGGTTCTGGCGGGCGTGGAGGAGGGCGACACCGAGGCTGACGCCGCCTACTGCGCCGGCAAGGTCGCGGGCCTGCGGGTCTTTGAGGACGCGGAGGACAAGATGAACCTCTCCCTCGCGGACGTGGGAGGCGAGGTGCTGCTGGTGTCCCAGTTCACGCTGCTGGGGGACGCCCGGCACGGGCGGCGGCCCAGCTTTTCGCACGCCGCGCGGCCGGAGCTGGCCGAACCCCTCTGCGAGCGGATGAAGGCTCTGCTCGAGGCCGAGGGCCTGCGGGTGGAGACGGGGCGCTTCCGCACGCACATGCGGGTGTCGCTTGTGAACGACGGGCCTGTGACCATCCTGCTGGATAGCCGGAAGGGGTTCTGACATGATCAACGTGCGCATGATGACCTGCGGCGCTTACGCGGAAAACGCCTATCTCGTCTGGGACGACGAGCGGCCGGACTGCGTGCTCATCGACCCGGGGGACGACCTCCCGGCCATCGAAGGCGCGCTGGCGGCTTCGGGGAAGCGGCTTTCCCACATCCTGCTGACGCACGGTCACTTCGACCATACGCTGGCGTGCGCGCCGCTTCGGGAGAAATACGGCGCCGAGGTGCTGATCCACCCGCTGGACGCGCACATGCTGACCGAGGAGAGCGCCTCGCTGATGAACCGATCCGTGTCGAGGCTGCCTTTCATGCCGCTGCGCGATTATAAGGCGTACCCCTCGGGGCCGTGCTTCGGGCTCGTCGCGGCGGGACTGACCTTCGAGGGGATACACACCCCCGGACATACGCCCGGCGGCGTGAGCCTCGTTTTGCCGGCGGGGCGGTGCGTCTTCACGGGGGACACGCTCTTTGCCTACGGGTACGGGCGATACGATTTCCCCGGCGGGGATCTGTATGAGCTGATGAGCTCCATACGCGGGCTTCTGGCCCTCGACGGCGATTACACGGTGTACTCCGGTCACGGGGAAGAAGACAGCCTGCGCAGCATAGCGCGCCGGTGGCGCACAGAGTGAAGAGTGGAGTGACGGGGCTACGCTGCGCTCGGTGCTCCAAAAGCCTTCCCCTCTGGGGAAGGTGGCTGGCCGTCAGGCCAGACGGAAGAGGTCTCTGCAACTTCCCCAAGCCTCCCCACCGAAGTGGGGAGGGGGACCGCCCGCAGGCGGTGGTGGGGAACCCCTGCTGCGCAGAGTGATATTATGAGTATAGTTAGGTGAACGATGATCAGACTGAAGACAAATCTGCCCGGTTTTTTTAACGAGCTGTGCGAGGTCGTCCGGCTGTTTCTGGGGCCGGTGGAGATCGGCGAGGCGGGCGAAGGCGAAGACGGCGCCGAGGGCGACGCGCTCGTCGTCCATACGCACGCCGAGGCGGGCGGCGTCTGGACGGAGCGCGTGACCGGCTTCGGGCGGGAACAGGCGCTGACCGAACCCGCGGGCGGCGAGGGCCTTGAGCGCAAGCGCCGCCTCAAGCGCGCGGTGAAGACGGCGGCCTTTCTGCTGATGCGGGAGGTCACGGGCGTGAATCCGCCGTGGGGGTCGCTGACGGGGATAAGGCCGACGCGCATCCTGTACGAGCTGATGGGCGAGGGCCTCTCCATGGATCAGGCCCGCGACGCGATGGAGAAGAGGTTCTTCGTCCATCCGGAAAAGGCGTCTCTCCTGTGCGACATCGCGGTGATGCAGAGGGGCCTTATAGACGTGTCGCCCCGGGAGTACGACGTGTACGTGGGGATCCCGTTCTGCGTGACGCGGTGCGCGTACTGCTCGTTTTCATCAGGTGAGCTGGGCGACGGGCGGCTCGTCGAGCCGTACATCGACGCGCTCATCCGGGAGATGGACGCCCTGGGGCCGTGGCTCGCGGATCAGGGGCTCACGCCGCGCGCCTTTTACATGGGCGGGGGGACGCCGACGTCGCTGACGGCCGCGCAGCTCAGGCGCGTGCTCATGAAGGCGCGCGAACTCTTCCCGCAGGCCCGGGAGTGGACGGTCGAGGCCGGCCGCCCGGACACCATCGACAGGGAGAAGCTCCAGGCGCTTAAGGACGCGGGGGTCGGGCGGATCTCCGTCAATCCGCAGACGTTTTCGGACCGGACGCTTCAGGTCATCGGGCGGGCGCACACGGCGGCGCAGACGCTGGAGGGCTACGCCCTGGCCCGCGAGATGGGCTTTGGGGACATCAACATGGACCTGATCGCCGCGCTGCCCGGCGAGGGGGGGGAGGACTTCCTGCGCTCTCTCGAGACCTGCGTGGATCTGTGCCCGGAGAGCATAACGGTGCACACGCTGGCGATCAAGCGCTCCAGCCGCCTGCACGAGCAAGGGTACGCCCAGCCAGGCACGGACGCCGCGGCGCGCATGGTCGGCGCGGCCCGCGCGCGCCTTCGGGACGCGGGCTACGGCCCGTATTACCTCTACCGGCAGAAGTACATGGCCGGCAACCTTGAAAACGTGGGTTACGCGCGGCCCGGATTCGCGTGTCTTTACAACATCGACAACATGGAGGAGACCACGCGCGTGCTGGCCTTCGGGGCCGGCGCGATTACGAAGTGGCTCTTCGACCGCGAAAGGCGCATCGAGCGCGCGCCCAACGTCAGAAACATCGAGCAGTACACCGCCCGCGTGGACGAGATGATCGAGAGGAAGAAGGCGTTGATCGGGGGAGAGTGATCTGGGGTGTTTTGTCCGGATCCTTCATTTTACACTTGCGTTTGAATAACAAATATGTTATAATTTGTCTGTGGGGGATGCTGTTTTGGACAAGGAAATCATCGTATATACAGATGCGAGAGGCAGATCGCCGTTAAGAGAGTTTTTAGGCGAGTTGAAAAGCCAGAACGACAAGGATTCCTGAATCAGACTTTCCAAGATTCAGGATTATATACGGCTTCTGCAAATGAGAGGTACAACCCTTCCCGTATCTATTTGCAAACACTTTTCCGATAAAAAGCACGGGTGGTTATGGGAACTTCGTCCTGGCGGTGACCGCGTATTGTTTTTTGCCTGGACAGGCGGAGCTTTTGTATTGCTCCATGCTTTCCGAAAGCAAAGTCAAAAAACGCCTGATTCAGAGATTCGAAAAGCCGAACGGGAATATAAGGACTGGGTTGAAAGGAATGGCAATACATGAGTGATAAGAAATTGACGTGGGAAGAGGTCGAAGCTGAGATTTTCACACCGGAAGAAATCGCGGAGAGCCGTGCAAGAGTTGAGATTATTTCTTCGATTATCGATGCGCGCAGGGCGCGGGGTCTTTCGCAACGGGAACTGTCTGAGATGACAGGTATCAAACAACCGGCTATTGCCCGCTTGGAAAACGGACATATCAGCCCCAGTGTCGACACGATAAACAGACTGCTGGCACCGTTGGGGAAGAAGTTGGCAGTTATCGATTCTTAAAACATCATCTCATGGCGATTTTTATACAGGAGGATATTGCAACATGACAAAGAACGTCAAAAAGGCCCTGATCGGGCTGCTCATCGTGGCTGTGGCGGCCGTGGGGACGATCCTCGTCGTCCGCGCGCAGAAGCCGGACTACTCGAACGTCCCGCATCCGCTGGTGACCATCACCATGGAGACGGGCGAGGAGATTCACATGGAGCTGTACCCGGACATTGCGCCCAACACGGTGGCCAACTTCGTCCAGCTCATTCAAGACGGGTTCTACGACGGGCTGATCTTCCACCGCGTGATCCCCGGGTTCATGATCCAGGGCGGCGACCCCAACGGCGACGGCAGCGGCGGACCCGGTTTCACCATCAGGGGCGAGATGACGAACAACGGCTTCACCAACAACCTGAGCCACGTCCGGGGCGTCGTGTCCATGGCGCGCCGCGGTTCCGGCGCGGGGGCCAACAACAAGGGCTATGACACCGCCGGGAGTCAGTTCTTCATCGTGCAGGCGGATTCGACCCACCTGGACAAGGAATACGCCGCCTTTGGCATGGTCACGGACGCGGACAGCATGACCGTGGTGGACACCATCGCCGCCACGGCCCGCGATTCGAACGACAAGCCGCTGAGCGAGTGGCGCATCAAGACCATGACGGTGGACACCTTCGGCTACGAGTACAAGGCCGACCGCATCGGCGGCTGAGCGAGACGAAAACAGACGAGGAGGAAATAACAATGGCCAATCCCATCATTCGCATCGAAATGGAAGATGGCGGCGTCATCCGCGCCGAGCTGTATCCCGAAATCGCCCCCATCACGGTGGAGAACTTCCTGACGCTGACGGAAAAGGGCTTTTACGACGGGCTGATCTTCCACCGCGTGATCTCGGGGTTAATGATCCAGGGCGGCGACCCCACGGGCACCGGCATGGGCGGCCCGGGGAACACCATCAAGGGTGAATTCGCGCGCAACGGCGTGAAAAACGACCTCAGGCACACCCGCGGCGTGCTGTCCATGGCGCGCTCCATGATGCCCGACTCCGCCGGGAGCCAGTTCTTCATCATGCACGCGGACGCGCCCCACCTGGACGGCAGTTACGCAGCCTTCGGCAAGGTCATCGAGGGGATCGAGGTCGTCGACCGCATCGCCGCGACGAAGACCGACCGCGGCGATCGCCCCGTGAACGACCAGCGCATGAAGGCCGTCACTGTGGAGACGCGCGGGTAATTGTGTCGGAGATATTACAGTTTCTTTGTTAATTGTGACAGACTGTGAAATAAAACCGGCAAAAACACTTTACTTTTTCTCCCGTTTGCCGTATAATAGGCCATAAAGAGATTTGTCCGCAGCAAGCGAAAGGAGATCACCGTCATGAGTGAAAAGAGTGAAAGACATTTTATCCGGCCGTGGGGCTATGTAGGCTATTCGATCCTGTTCTGCATTCCGGTCATCGGCTGGATCTGGCTGATCGTCATGACCTTCAGCAAGAGGCGCAACAAGCGCTACTACGCGCGGTCGTACTGGTGCAGGATCCTGCTCTGCCTGATCATCAGCATCGTGCTGGCGCTGGCGGGGTTCATCTTCACGCGGCTTGAGGTCGGCAAGGAGTTCCTCGAGAAGACCACGGCCTTCACGACGGCGGTCGTGGACGAGTTCGGGAAGACCTTCATCGATGTGAAGCCGACCACGCCTGACGAGCCCATCGAGCAGGCTGATCCTTCCGCTACAGCGGCGCCCGTGACGGAAACGACCGAGACCGCAGAGACGCAGACGGCCACTTCGTCCGATCCCGTGATCCAGGCGCTGACGGGTTCCTGGTCGACGTCCGACGGACGGTATACGTATACCTTCAACGCCGACGCGACGGGCAAGTACGAGCTGTTCAGCGGCACCACGGTGATGGACTTTACGTATACCGCGACGGCTGAGGAGCTGAGCATCCTCTACAAAGATCGGCCTGAGCCGCTGGTACTGCCGTACAGCATCGAGGGCGATACGCTCAACCTGACGGACAGCTTCGGCGCTGTCGTGGCGTATACAAAGAAGTAACAGCGGGTAACCGACAGGTAACCGATAAGATTGCAAGGGCCGACGGCGGAGCGGGGCAGTCCCCGCGCCCGCGCGGTCCGGCGGGCGGGGCGAGAGGCTTCGCCCGTTTTTTGTGTGGGCTTAAGGCGTGGCCGTTCCGCCCGATGCGAAGGCCGTACGCCTCGGCCGCCTCCCGCGCTGTCTTCTTTCCTTGGAACACGAGAATTGTAGCACACCCCGAATGACGAAAACGGGACAGTTTCTTCCAAACGGGCGATATTTCTAAGAAATGCCCAGGCGCGCCTGAGAGTGCGCAGGGTGAAGAGCGCAGAGTGCAGAGTGGAGCGAGGAGTGACGGGGATGGGCTGCGTATGTCTCAGAAAGCTTTCCCCAAAGACCTCTTCCGGCGCTCACGCGCCACCTTGTCCGGGGCCTGCCGGCCCATTCTCGCATGCAATGCCGCAGGCATCTAGCGAAGCGTCCATTACAGCCCACAGGGCAGTTTTCCGGGCGCTCGAATCCCATAGGGGAAGGCTGGGGCTGAGCTGCACGCAGGCTTCCAAAAGCCTTCCCCTTTAGGGGAAGGTGGCACGGCGAAGCCGTGACGGATGAGGTCGTAACTTGAAGGCGTTGCAGAAACGTAGCGCTCTGTGTGAAAGGTTCCCCACCACCGTCTGCGGGCGGTCCCCCTCCCCGCTGAGGCAGGGAGGCTGGGTTGGGTTACGGCATATCCAAAAGCCTTCCCCGCTGGGGAAGGTGGCAGACGCCGTCAGGCGGCTGACGGAAGAGGTCTTTTGGGGAGACTAGGGCTGGGCCACGGCGTATCCAAAAGCCTTCCCCTTTAGGGGAAGGTGGCACGGCGAAGCCGTGACGGATGAGGTCGTAACTTGAAGGCGTTGCAGAAA
>JAFRLF010000043.1 GCA_017431365.1 Clostridia bacterium
CGGGCGCGGCGGCCACGGGCGCGGGAGCCTGTCCGGCCTGGAGCTCTTCCACATCGACGATATAAGAGGTGCCGTTGACGACAATCTGGAATTTACGCATGAGTGTTTCCTCCTCAATCAAATACAATTCTTTGTCAATCGGACATCCGGTCAGAAGCGCGCCAGCTGCTCGCTGCGCCCCGCGCCGGCCCAGGCATTGGCCCGGCGAATGTTCCTTACGACCAGGGTCTTATTGCTGTTATTCTTCTGATAGGCCATCAGCGCGGCAGTGATGACGGCCACCAGCTCGTCCTGGCTGGCCACGTTCTCGGCCGCGGCGGCCTGCGCCACGGGTTCGGGAACGGTCACGGCCGGCTGGGCGGGCGCGCTTGCCGCGGCCTTGCGGGCCGCTTTTTCATCGGCCTTGGTGCGCATGGCACCGACGATCTTTGACATGACCTTGATGCAGCAGATCAGGATGATCAGGCCCAGAAAGACGATCAAAAGGCCGATCAGCATGACGGTCAGTGAAAAGCCAAGATGCATAGAGCTGATCCCTCCTTACAGCGGAAGGTTGCCGTGTTTGCGGCTGAGTTTGGTCTCGCGCTTGCCGGCCAGCATCTCGAGGGCGGCCGCGAGCATCTGACGGGTCAGGGCGGGCTCGATCACGTCGTCCACGTTGCCGCTGAGGGCCGCGTTGAGGCCGTCGGCCACGTTGGCCTGATAGTCCTGCTCGAGCTTCTGACGCGTCTCGTCCGGGTTCTTGGACTCGTGCAGCTCCTTCTCGCCATAGAGCTGCGCGGCAATCTGCGCGGTCACGGGAGAGATCACAGCGCCCGGCCAGGCGTAGATCACGTCGCTCGCGGCGTGGGAAGCCAGCGCCGTCGCGGCGGTGCCGATGGCGTTGCCGGTGATCACGGCCACGCGGGGCGACGTCGAATCGGCGTAAGCGCCCATCAGAGCGGCCAGCGCGCGGGCCTGCTCGCCCTGGCAGGCGGTGTTCTGCGCCGCGCCCAGGGTATCGACCAGCGTCACGGTCGGGATGGAGAAGCTGTCCAGGAAACGGACGAACCGGGCGGCCTTGCGGCTGCCGTCCGCGGTCAGGCGTCCGCCGTCGACGGCGGGATCGCTCGCGACGACGCCGGTGGCCGATCCGCCCAGACGAACCAGCGCGGTCACGACGTCGGTGCCGTAGGTGGCGCCCAGCTCGATGACCTGACCGTTGTCCGCGATCTGCGCGATGACACCGCGGATGTCCGTCACTTCGCCGAGGGCGTTCAGGGACGGGAGCTCGCGGTTGACGTCGTCCTCGGCCTCGAAGGCGTAGGGCGCGTCTTCCATGTTGTTGCCGGGGAGCATGGCGACGATTTTGCGCACGCAGGCGATGGCTTCCTCATCGGAGCCGGCCTCGATATGGGCCGCGCCGCTCTTCACGGAAGCCGCCGCGCCGGCCATTTCTTCCATGGTGATGTTTTTGCCGGTCTTCGCGGAGACGACCAGCGGCCCGTTGACGAACAGCTGTCCGTTCTTGCCGATGACGATGACGTCGGACATCTCGGCGCACATGGCCGCGCCGCCGCCGCAGGGGCCCAGGACCGCCGTGATCTGGGGGATCACGCCGGAAATATCGGCGCTCTTGCTCATGATCGCGGCATAGGCGTTCACAGCGGCCATGCCCTCGTCAAGGCGCGCGCCCTGCGAATCCGCCAGGGCGATGATGGGCGCGCCCGTCTTCTCCGCCAGGCCCATGGCCTTGAGGATCTTCCGGGACTGCTTCTCCCCCACCGCGCCGGAGCAAACGGTATAATCCTGAGCGTACACGTACGCCGGACGGCCCTCCACCAGGCCGTACCCGGTGACGACGCCGGCGTCGGCGATCAGGGTGTCCAGCTCGACGAAGCTCTGCTCGTCGAACAGCTTTGCCACCCGCTCGCGGGCCGTAAGCTTCCCGGCGTCATGCTGGCGCTGGATCTGCTCGGCGTTGCCCTTCAGAGCGGCTTCCCTGCGCTTTTGCATCAGAGGGAGATTCCGTTCCACACTCATGTTTCCAACCTCCATTTCAATTCACCCGCCCGCGGACGGGCGCGGGACTGCGCTTTTTGCACCGTTTCGAAAGGACGGCGCGATCATCGTCTTTTCAGGTTTTCACGCTGAAAACCTATTTCTGCCGTCCGACGACGAGTACGGCGGAAATAATACGGTCATAAAACGGGCTGACCGTCAACCGGATACCGTTTTTCACCCATACGGAATTTATTATACATGATCGATGTAAATTCATAGCCGTCAAAGGGTATATGTCCAAACAATTAACGAAGGAAAGGCCCGCCCCTCCGCGCTAGCGCCTGTACTTCCCCGGCGATATGCCTGTGTGCTTTTTGAATATCCTGCAGAAATAACTCTGGTCTGAAAATCCCGTGGCGACGGCGATGTCCGTCAGGGCGTCGTCGGTGGAGAGCAGCAGGAGTTTGCTCTGCTCGATCCGTATCCGCATGAGGTATGAATTGAAGCTCTCTCCCACCGTCTGCCGAAACAGCGTCGCGAAATAGTCGGGGCTGAGTCCCAGTTCCGCGGCTGCGTCCGATATCCGTATGGGCTCGGCGTAATGCGCGGCGATGAAGCGCAGAGCCTTTCGAATGTGAAGATTGCCCTTGTCCGTCTGGTTGAACATGGCGCTCATGAAGCTCTCGGCCACATCCAGCAGGAGGAGGGATATCTCCTCGATGCCGCTCTGGCGGCTGATGAGATCCAGAAAGTGTTCGTTCAGCCGGAATATGCTGTCGGCGTTGGCTCCGCCGTCCAGCGCCACGCGGGAGAGCAGCGTCGTCAGCTCGATCGCCCGAAGGCGGACGGCCGACGCGTTCCAGCCCTCGCTGAACAGGACATAGCCCAGCAGGTCGTTGATGAGCGCCTTGGCCTGCGCCATGTCGCCGGTTCTCACCTCGACCAGCAGGCGCAGCTCCTTTTCGTAAAAGTACTCGTATGATGAGGAAACAGCCTGGTTTTTATACATTTGCAGCGCTTCGCCGATGCTGGACTGTCCGGCGGCCCGCTGCCGCGACCGCATGAGGATGGCACGTTCGGCCGGTAGGATGGACTGGAACATGTAGTCCATCATCCGGCCGAGACTGGTGACGCGCCTCGGCTCGAGCACCTGCAGGATCTGAACGGCGGCATAAGCCTGCGGATCGTGACCGAACTCATCTTCAACCGCGTCGGCGTCCATCAGAAACGGTCCCAGCAACACCGTCCCGAGCAGCGTTTCACCATCCGTCAGCGGATAGGCAATGTGGTTGAGGCCGGCCCTGCAGGCGAAGATATAGCCCTCGCCCAGCTCTCTGGCCTGCTCTCCGGCCTTGCGGTGCGCCACCTGACAGGAGAAGGCCCCGTTCAGCATCCGGCAGCAGGCCGCTTCGCCAAAGGACATGACGTCGCGCCCGGC
>JAFRLF010000044.1 GCA_017431365.1 Clostridia bacterium
CCGCCACGCGCGGCTTCAGCGCACCGAAGTAATGGTCCTCCATCTCCTGGCCCTTGGCCGGCCGCGCGCCGAAGAGCGTCCGCCCCGTGTAGATGAGGTCGGGGCGGCGGTCATACCCCGCCCTGTCGATCAGAAAATACTCCTGCTCCGCGCCGACGGTGGCGTAGACGCTTTCGACCTCGCGGCCGAACAGCCGCAGGATGCGCCTGGCATGTCGGCTAATGACCTCCATGGATCTGAGAAGGGGCGTCTTCTTGTCCAGAGCCTCGCCCGTAAAGGAGCAGAATGCCGTGGGAATGCAGAGCGTCCTGTCCTTGATGAAGGCGTAGGACGTGGGATCCCACGCCGTGTACCCGCGCGCCTCGAACGTCGCTCTCAGCCCGCCCGAGGGAAAGGACGACGCGTCCGGCTCGCCCTTGATGAGCTCCTTGCCGGAAAACTCCAGGATCACGCCGTCGCGCTCCGGCACGATGAAAGCCTCGTGCTTCTCCGCGGTGATGCCCGTCAGCGGCTGGAACCAGTGGGTAAAGTGCGTCGCGCCTTTTTCGATCGCCCAATCCTTCATGGCGTTGGCCACGACGTCGGCGATATCGCGCGTCAGGCCGTGACCCTCGCGCAGGACATTCTGCATCTGAGCGTAGGTATCCCGCGGGAGTCTCCGGCGCATGACATCATCAGAAAACACCATCGAACCAAACAATTCCGGCATAGCCAAACGGCGTCACCTCTCAATAGCGATTTGCGGGCCGGACGATCCGGACCCGGGTGGTTTATTTCGCGCTCGATCAGGCCGTGACGATCTTCGGCGCGCCGACAAACGGCGGCACGGCGAAGCACGTCCCGTAATCCTTGCCGATGAGCGCGCCGCGGGCGACGGCCATCGCCTCATAGTAGCGGAGGTATTTAAAGCTGGCGTGTTCCGCAAGCCACAGCTCCCGGACAGCCTCCTTCCACAGGGGAAAGGCCTCTGTCACGTCATAATAATAATACGGCATGAAGCCCTCAGCATCCTCCCAGTTTTCGGCGCACATAAAAGATTTTACCGGAGCGGGCGGCAGCGGACGGGGAAACGTGCCCAGCGAGGCGTAGAAAATGGCGTCTTCCGTGATCGTGTGGGCCGCCACGTGATCCCGGTGAATGCTGTTTTTCCAGTGATAGAGCACCGTATCGACATGGTATTCCCGCATGATGTCGCAGAGGGCCAGGGCGTTTTCCCTGTTTGCCTCCAGCTCGCCGTCCGGCGTGTCCAGGACGACGCTCTTCCCGCCGATGCGCTCGGCGAAGCGCCCTGAGGCTTCGACATTCAGGGGGCGGAACTGCTCCGGCGTCATGCCCGGAGGCGTCCCTCTCTCGCCCGCCGTCAGGTCGACGATGATCACGTCGTCCCCCTGAAGGGCATGCCGGCAGAGCAGCATCCCGCACGTGAGCTGCGCGTCGCCCGTGTGCGCGCCCACGGCCATGATCGTCTTCTTTGACATACTACCTCTCTCCCTTTCGCGTGACAGGCCGGATCACAGCGCCTTTGACATCACGGCAAAGCGGCGCACGGGCCTGAAGCCCGCCCGGCGGTAGATCTTCTGCGCCCAGTTCTGTTCCCCCGTATAGAGCGTGGAAAACCGCGCCCCGACGGCGATGAATTCCTCCATCAGAAGGTTGAACAGCACCGTGCCTATGCCGCGCCTCTCGTACTCCGGATCCGTGCAGATGCCCGTGAACCAGCCCCGGCCGCTGGGTTCCACGTCCACGGGGCCGGTAAAGCCCACGATATGCCCGTCGCACGTCGCGGCCAGGATGGGGCGCGGGTTCTCCTTCGCCGTCTCTTCCCGGAGGACGCTGCGCCAGTATTCGCTGCCCACGCGGTCGCACATGCGGTCAAAGTCATAGCGAAGGGCGACGTCGTAACGGCCCGTGCGGATGCCCGCGGCCGACAGGGCCTTTTGCTTCTCGCTGATCTCGGAGCTCTTTACGTAATCATTGAGGTTCAGGTACATGGCCACCTCGTGAACCCTATCTTCAAAGCCGCGCCTCAGCGCAAAACCGTATCCGGGGCAGTCCAGATCCATGCCGGGCGCCTTATTGTGGTCGTGCCCCGGCGCGCCGGGAATGCGCCACCCCAGCTCGATAGGGCCTTCGCTGACGTTCAGCCTGGCCTTGCCCGCCTTGCGCATGCGGTCTTCCATCTCCCGGAAAAGAGCGCTCCCGACGCCCCGGCCCCTGTGTTCCCTGTCCACATATAGCGCGACCAGGTATCCGGGCGTCGAGGCGGCCGTCTCGCCGGGGAGAAAGCGCGTCTTGCACGCGCCGACGATAAAGCCGATCACGCGGCCATCTTCTTCCGCGGCCAGCATATAAGGCCTGACGTCGCAGTCCGCGTCCCAGAAGGTCCTGCGGAACAGATCGGGATCGGCGGGTTTGAAGACAACCTCGTCCCGCCGCACGCTGTCGTTCCAGAGAGCGGCGGCAGAGGGAATGTCGTCAAATTGAAAAGGTCGTATCAAAAACATTCGGAGCGGCCTCCTGTTTCAGTTTGTATAAAAGCTTGAGTCCGTCGCCTTCCGCCTGACAGCGCAAAACAGCCATCTATGATTGCATCCCTCGCAGCTTCATCCGCCGGGTTTATAACTAGCAGTACATATACCGAAACAGCGTTCCAGGTCGTAGGCTTGTTGCCACGCTCTCCTTTATAGTAGTACGGCTCGATTATGCCTGCCCAATTGCCCCATGGTACCAGTCGGTTCATCTACTCCAGAAAGGCTTTTATTCGTTTTGACCTCTGATAGTTCGTCTTGGACGAACGACATGCTCATCTGCTTGTTCATGAATCTATTATACCACATGACAGGGTTCTATGCTATAAGTTCTGTGCGGTATTTCCTTAACGTTGTTGATGTGTCATTTATCCACCTCGAAGAACAAGCCTGCCTTTTTCATATTTTTCAAGGATATAATTCAATGTGTCTCTATCTTCATCATTGAGTTCAGCTGTTAGTTTTATTTCATTAACGATCCTACTGCTAGGTTTAGGATAAGTTAGATAGAAATGATATAGGAGTGTTTTGTTCATAACGAACGTTAAAGCATACGAATCATCCGTATTGATGTAATCAACTGAATATGTAAATCTTTGTTTCAACAACAATCTTTTTATCATAATAACATCGGAAGCTTCCAACTCTATTCTACTTGTCCTAATTTCCCCATCTTCATCGCGATACCTATAACTATAATAACACACACGTGAGTTTGCAACAACAAACATTCTAAATGAATATAATAATACATTTGATAGCACAAATACAAGTATAAAAGCAATTACGTAATACTTAATTCTTCTCATCAAAATAACCATCCATGTATCAGTTTTCTTTCTATTGTTCCATTGTTTTCTTTTCTATATCTATACCAGTGTCCATCAGTATCGGTTCCAGCGGAGCGAGCATAATAACTTTTCCCAAAAATAAGCCAGAATGGAAAAGAAAACCTATATGATACTTCTATGTCACATGCGTAGACATCTGCACCAGTTATTTCACACAGATAACTTGCTACCGATGTTCCTTTCGATTCATCTGCTCCACGGCATGAAAAACAATAAATATTGCCTTTTAAATTTTTTGATTAAGCTCAGTAATACTAATTCCTTTATTGCTTTTATAAGAATATAAACTATTGTAATCAATTACAATGGCTCCTTCTTCACCATGAAGATATAAATATATATCGCCTTCTACATCTCCCAAATTATTCCATTCATTGCATAAATCTTCACATGTCGCTACTGCTATCATTTTAACATTCTTCTCATCATAAGCGTTATAATACGGAGAGTTATATGCTTCAGATCGAAGAGGATAATTGCTTTCGGGGAAGTAATAATAAAATACATATACACTTGTACGTATACGTCACGCGGTAGCTGTCCGTCCCGAAGATCGCCTTCGTCAGCCAGTCGTTGAAATCATAGGTGTAATTCGTCGCGTACTCGCCCGCGCCGGGAGTGTTGTACAACTTTTCGGCATAGTCCTCCGGGTGCTCCGTGGCGCTGTAGCTGAGGCGCGTCTGCCGCAGCAGCGTCCCGTCCGTCGTGGTTTCCATTAGCCTTATCGGGCAGTTGGCCTCGTCGAACTCGTTCCATACCTCCCGCCGCAGGTTGTTGTCCCGCAGCTTCGCGATCTGCCGTTGCTCCCATAATTATGCTCGTATCGCCAACCGGTTTCAACATCTTCTATGATATTTCCGTTCCGGACGACGAGCTTTGTCCCGATATCCCTGCCGTACCGGTCGTATTTCTTCTCTATACCCTGTCCGTTCCCAAAGATCGTTTGCCGCAGCTTCCCGAACCGGTCGCTGTCATAGAGAAACCATGTAGAAGGATTCCGTCACGAGCTAAATTGGGGTGACAGTGCGGAGGAACGGTTGGTTGCTTTATAGAAACAACATCATCAGACATTGTGTTCAAATAATACCAGATTTTTCAAAGACCGACAAGCTTTTTTATTGTCATCAGTTTTGAATTATGTTATAATGTGGGGGCGATTAAGTACATCTCATATTTTGGCCGGAAAGGAATCAAAACCATGCTCGACAATTTTCATGAAGAAGTCGCCACGAAGCAGAATAAAACCTTCGACAACATCGCGTACGCCTTTGTGTGGATCAGCATCGTCGTCTTCGGGATTATCGGAATGATGGGGCTGTCCTCGCTCATGGCGCTGCAGTTCAACATCAGTTCCATCGTGACAACGCTGCTCTTCGGCGGCGCGGCGGTGCTGCTGTTCCTGAAAAAGGACAACCTGCGCATCGAATACGATTATACCTTCACCAACGGAGACCTAGACGTGGGCAAGGTGTTCGGCAATTCCCGGCGCAAGCTCTGCACGTCTCTGAAAATCGGCAACGTCGAAGCGGCTGGCATGGTGACCGACCCCTCGTTCCAGAAGATGCTCAACGACAAGGCCATTAAAAAGCACAACTGGTTCGTCAATCGCGAGGCCAACCTGTCTTACTTCTACTTCGTGAAGAAGAACGACAAGAACGAGAACGTCAAGCACTGCATCGTTCTCGAGCTCAGCGACACGATGCTGGATATGGTCAAACCGTATCTCAAATTCGGCGTGTGGCAGGGCACGAAGTCCATCTCGGGCGCCGAACTGGCGAGGTAAGGAGCGCGCGACGCAATCATGACAGCATATCTGGACAACAGCGCCACCACGCGTCCTACCGAAGGCGTCATCGAAGCCATGAACCGCTGCATGAGGGAGGGGTTTTACAATCCCTCCTCGCTTTACGCTCCGGCCATCGATGTTGAGAAAAGCCTGCGCGCCTGCCGCCAGGCCGTCGCCAGGGCTCTGCGCGGTGACGAGAAGGGCGTCTATTTCACCTCGGGCGGCACAGAGGGGAACAACCTCTGCCTGATCGGCTCGGTCAGCGCCATGCGGGGCAAACAGACCGTCATCGTATCCGCCGTGGAACACCCCTCGGTCCTTGAAGCCTGCGCGGAGCTCGAGCGCCAGGGACACGAGGTCATCCGCCTGGGCGTCGACATACAAGGCCAGCCGGACTTCGACGAGCTCGAAAAGCTGCTTGAGCGCAAGCCCGCTCTCGTCAGCTGCATGCAGGTCAACAACGAGACCGGTGCCATGCCGGACATCCGTCGCCTCAGCGCGCTGGTCAGAGCGGCCTCTCCCGCAACGCTCATTCACGTGGACGGGGTTCAGGGCTTTATGCGCGAGCCGTTCGACGTGAGGCTTGTGGACATGTACACCCTCTCCGGACACAAGATCCACGGTCCCAAGGGCGTCGGCGCGGTGTATATCCGCCCCGGCGTGCGCGTGCTGCCCCGCCAGCTCGGCGGCGGGCAGGAAAAATCCATGCGCTCCGGCACGGAGAACACGCCCGGCATCGCCGGCCTTGAACGCGCGATCATGGGGATGAGCGTCCTTGACGATGCGCACGACCTCCTGATGAAAAAAAAGCTGCGCTTTTGGACGGGCATTCAGGCCGCCGTCCCGGAGGCAAAGGTCAACGGGCCGGAACCCGATCAGGGCGCGGGGCACATAATCAACGTCACCTTCCCCGGCGTCCGGGGCGAAGTGATGCTCCACGCGCTCGAGGAAAGAGGCGTGTACTGTTCGACGGGGTCGGCCTGTTCGTCAAAAAAGAGGCACATCAGTCCCGTGCTCACGGCCATGGGCGTCCCGGCGGACGAGGCTGAGGGCGCGCTCCGGTTCAGCCTGTCGCCGCACACGGCAGACGATGAAATCGACGCCGCCGTCTCGGTGATCGGGCCCCTGTACGACACACTTCGCAGATATAAAAGGAGATAAACCACACATGCAGGAAGTTCTTCTCGTCCGCTACGGCGAGGTTCACCTCAAGGGCGCCAACAGGCCCTATTTCCTGAGGCGTCTGACGGACAACGTCCGCCACGCCGTAGCGCCCCTCGGCGCCGAGGCTCACCTGAGCGACTCGCGCATCTACGTCACGGGCATCACCGACATGGAGGAGACCATCGCCCGCGTCGCCAGGGTGTTCGGCATACACTCCGTCTCTCCCGCCTGGGAACTGGACAAGGACTACGACGCCATCGCGCAAAAGTGCGTTGAACTGACGAAGGACCTGAACGGGACGTTCAAGGTGCTCGCCCGCCGCAGTGATAAATCCTTTTTCATGAACTCCCAGACCCTCAACGAGGAGCTGGGCGGGGTCATCCTCGATCACAACCCGAACCTCCGGGTCGACGTGCACAAGCCGCAGCACCGCGTCACCGTGGAGATCCGCGATCACGCGTACGTCTGCGTCAGGGAGATCCCCGCCGCGGGCGGCATGCCTTTGGGTACGGGCGGACGTGGGATGCTCCTGCTCTCCGGCGGAATTGATTCGCCCGTCGCCGGGTATCAGATGATGCGGCGCGGCGTCAACGTCAACGCCGTGCACTTCTTCTCCTTCCCGTATACGAGCGAGCGCGCCAAGGAAAAGGTCCTGGAACTGGGGCGCATCCTCGGCAGCTACGGCGCGGGCATGCAGGTGTACGTCGTACCGTTCACCGAGATACAGCTTCAGATCCATGAAAAGTGCCCCGACTCCATGGGCACGCTGATCATGAGGCGCTTCATGATGCGCATC
>JAFRLF010000045.1 GCA_017431365.1 Clostridia bacterium
TCTCATATCGCGAGCCGTTTTGGCGGCAGTAGGGCAGGATGACGGTCGGGTTTTCTGTGACGATACCCATGGCGGTATTCCAATCCGCCGTGACCGCATCAACGGTTTCGGGCCAGGCGATGCCGTCCGACTTAAGGCCCTTTTCCGTCTGAAAAGCGATGACGGCCGCCTGTGTCTTGGGACCGTAGGATCCGTCCGCCGTGCCGTTCAGATATCCCAGGTCGATCAGCATGCTCTGCAGCGATACGACGCCCTCTGTCAGATTGCAGCCGGGGTAGAGCGTTCCGTCTGGATAAAACGACGCGGAGTCTATGCTCCCGCATACGGTACACACGCGCTGGCGGAAACCGGCAGTGTTGTCCGATGGTTCCTTGACGACGGTCCATTCGCCCCAGCTGTGCGTCGCCAGCGGCAGGGCGACCTGTCTCTTTGTTCCGCAGTAAATGCACTGCTGAACCGCGTATCCGGCTGTCTGGCATGTGGAATACTCTTCGATGGAAATCTGTTCCCATTCATGATCCAGCTTTGGGATCGTCGTGGTGATTTTCTCACCGCAGTTCTCACATTGCTGCACGTAATACCCGTCGCTGTAGCAGGTCACGGGAACATCTTCGATCAGAACCCAGCTGTGCCCAAAAGCGTGGTCAGTGATCTCGGTTTTGGTCTGCCCGCATACCTTGCATTTCAAGACGTAATATCCGTCTGACGTGCAGGTGGGATAGGCGACGTCCGTCTGCTCCCATTCGTGAACGTGGGAGGCGGAAGCCGGCAGGGCACATGTGGCGCACCATAACAGCGCCGCCATTAAGACGATGCCTGTCAGGCGGAGGAGATTGCCTTTTTTCATCAGATATCACCTCAAGACGTATCTACTTCGGTCAGTATGATTCGAGCAGTTCGCAAAGACGGTATGTCGTCGCTTTGAGATAAGAGATCATCTCTCTTTCAACGGCGATGTTATCGCCGGGAAACAGCTGTTTAAGGACCTCCCGGTAATCCTCGCATTGAGACTCCCAGTTCGCGCCTATGGCCATCGCGCTGAATTTGTCCTCGGCGGGAGCGCCCTGGATCCAGAGAGCCATCAGCCGGTTGATTTCGTCCTTCCAGAGGGAAGAAGCCCTTGTGAGACTTGCGTTCGTTCCGACGGCCTCGAGCTGTTCGCTGTACTCTCTGAGCGCGTCGTGTTCCTCGCAGAGCTGCAAGTCATACCCGCTGTCGTCATAGACGGCCCTGCAGAAGGGGGGATAATCCTTTTCGACAGTTTCAGATAATTCCCCGCGCGCGATGGCTATGTCTTGCCGCAGCAGATCGATGAGACTGTCATCGGCGACGCCGGTGACCTCGATCTCTTTATATGCCTGATAACTCCTGACGGCAGTCTCCGTCTTCGGGCCGAAGGAGCCGTCCGCCTGTCCGATGAGCCAGCCGGCCTCTATCAGTAGCTGCTGAAGAGCAGTGACGTCCTCGCCCTTGTCGCCTCGCTTCATGTCGGCATATGCTGTACCGGTCAATGCGAGCAGCGCGAGAACCAGCGCCAGGGCAAATATGCGCTTCATTGTTGAAATCACTCCCCATCAGTCACGGCTTATCAAGCAAGATTGCGAGAAAATTGCAAAATAAATAACCGTATATGAATCGAATGACATTATACCATAAAACAATTGTAATAATTGTTAATATAACGTTAAAAACGAATAATACTTTTTAGCGTATGTCTGCTCTTCATCACATACAATATATTGTGTGTGACCGTTATATAAGCTCACTCACCCTGCGAAGGGATTGACTTCGCCTGATCTGGCATAGATACAGTTGTCGGACGGCGAGATTGACGCTTTAGTATCTGACTGTATAATTCATTTTTATATGAACCAATTAATTTGCACATTCATAGCAATAAATACCAATTAGTGTGCGTTGACGCTTCAAACTCCGCGTGCTATACTACTAACATACCCCGAATATCAAGCAAAGGAGTAATGCAAAATGGCCAATCTTGATCTGACCAAGTACGGCATCACCGGGACGAAGGAGATCGTCTACAATCCTTCCTATGAAACCCTGTACAAGGACGAGATGGATCCTTCCCTGACCGGCTATGACAAGGGCACTGAGACCGATCTGGGCGCCGTCAACGTCATGACCGGCATCTATACCGGCCGTTCCCCCAAGGACAAGTACATCGTGATGGACGAGAATTCCAAGGATACCGTGTGGTGGACGACCGACGCATATAAAAACGACAACCATCCCATGACCAAAGACACCTGGGAAGTCGTCAAAGGGCTGGCCAAAGACGAGCTCTCCAACAAGAAGCTCTACGTCGTCGACGCTTTCTGCGGCGCGAACAAGGACACCCGCATGGCCGTGCGCTTCATCATGGAAGTGGCCTGGCAGGCTCATTTTGTGCGCAACATGTTCATCAAGCCCACCGAAGAAGAGCTGGCCTCCTTCGAGCCGAACTTCGTGGTATATACGGCTTCCAAGGCGAAGTGCGAGCAGTATAAAGAGCTGGGCCTGAATTCTGAGACCGTGGTGGCCTTCAACGTCACCTCCCGCGAGCAGGTCATCCTGAACACCTGGTACGGCGGCGAGATGAAAAAGGGCATGTTCTCCATGATGAACTACTACCTGCCGCTGCAGGGCATCGCCGCGATGCACTGCTCCGCCAACACCGACATGCAGGGCGAGAACACCGCCATCTTCTTCGGCCTGTCCGGCACCGGCAAGACCA
>JAFRLF010000046.1 GCA_017431365.1 Clostridia bacterium
ATGAGATCGTAGGTAAAATTACGATCGAAAGGATATATCGCCAACAGAATGCCTGCCATGATCGTCACTATCGCCAAGAGGCAGATCCGGCGGCTCAGGCGGCTCAATTCAGGAGAACGGACTTTCGATCGAGAATAAAATCCGATAAAGACATAGGAGACGATCGCCAACAGGTAGCAAAAATCCATTCGATACCGCGGATGCGGTTTGGGTGACCAGAGATCCTGGAAGAAAATGATCACCGCTATCGTTATTACGCAATAGGGGACGGTTCTCTATTGCATTATCTCACCTTCAAGACACGGGCACGGTTCCCTTTTCCCGGCCCCTTCACGTCACACGCCCTTGTCGTCAGCAGCCCGACCGGCCCTGGCAGGTCGATCATATCAAGGGTCAGAGCGCAATAGAGAACCGTCCCCGGTTGCAGGTTATGTCATGTATTAGCCTGTCGTGAATAATTCAAGTAATATACCCAGCTTCTAAAAGTGCATGCTTTCCCTATCATTGTTCCCATCTGTTATATATTCTATTTTTTCAAGTCCAACTTTTTCAGCAAACTCGTAAATCAATATACACAAAGTAGCTTCTTTACAGAATACTTCAAAATATCCGCCATCATAAAAGAGTATAAGTATCTCACATTTGCTTTCGATATAGTCAATATAGGTGTCGATTTTTTTCAGAATTGAATCAGCCGGATATCTTCTAAAGCGTGCAAAACTTAAACAAGACAATTCATAGACTCTTTTTTTAAACTCAAAATAATCGTACATCCCTTCTTGAAATTCAAAGTAATTCAATTCCAGATCATCAATATACCAATATTGATTAGGGTGATTGAACGCCATTTCTAACATTCGAAAAGTGTGTGTGTTATTCGTACTAGTAAAACTTACACCTATTATCATTCTTATCATTCTCCTTTGCCACTATTTCAATTATTAGGTGCAGCATGTGCATTAGGCAAACTCAGGCATTGGAGCGGCACCATTGGACAGTAAATATAATACAGATGCAAGTATAATAATGATTAACGATTTTCCTGTGTCTGCCCCTTGGCTGATTTTCTTCAATGATGTACGCAATAGGGTACGCAATAGGGGACGGTTTTCTATTGCATTATCTCACCTTCAAGACACGGGCACGGTTCCCTTTTCCCGGCCCCTTCACGTCACACGCCCTTGTCGTCAGCGCCCGACCGGCCCCGGCAGGTCGATCATATCAAGGGTCAGAGCGCAATAGAAAACCGTCCCCGGTTGCATTTGACGAAAGTTGCATAACGGTTATAACCTTTTTGATATACCCGGCGCCCCCGCAGGCGGAAACACTTCCTCCGTGACGCGTCGACAGGAACAGGCGCGGCCATGCCGCAGGGGGGCGGAAGGAGCGCCGGCCCGGACAGGGTCCGGACGGGCATGAGACCGCGGCGGCGCTGCCGCGCATCCGTTTTTTTCCGCGAGCGGCCGCAAAACAAAGCAGAATGCCGGCCGTGTCCGAACGATCTGTTTTCTGGGGGGGGAGGCATATCGACGGAGGCAAAGGCGGGCGCGGCCTGCCGGACGGTCACGGCGTTCCCTGCAGCATCGGATAACACGCCGCGCCGATCAGGGCGGAGGCGAACAGCAGGACGACGGGATTGAGCTTCTGTTTGAAGAGCAGGAGGAAGGAGGCCAGGAATATGGCCAGGGCGAGAAAGTCGATCTTTCCGCCAAACAACGCGCCTCCGAACACAGAAGACGCGACAAGACCGACGGCTGAACTCAGCAGCACCGCGATGACACAGGCGTTGAGCACGGCGAAGATCCTGCCGACGATGGGAGTGGCGCGAAAGCGGCGGTAGAGCAGCGCCAGGATCAGCGCGACGGCCATCGGCGGCAGCAGAAAGCCTGCGGTGGCCAGTATCGCGCCGGGGATCCCGGCCGCCTTCATACCGACGAAGGAGGCGCAGTTCAGGGAGAACGGGCCGGGCGACATCTCCGAGATCGACACGATATCCGCGACCTCGGTGCTGCTCAGCCAGCCCCGGCGTTGAACGATCAGATCCTCCACGAGGGGCAGCACCGAATAACCGCCCCCATAGGTCATGATCCCGATCAGCATGAACGATGCGAACAGCTCAAGGAGCAGCATGATCACCCCTCCTTCCCGCCGCGCCGCGCGATGAGCGCGGAGAGGAAGCTGACGATCAGCCCGGCCAGCATCAGCGGCAGCGCCTTCACCCGGAAGCACAGAACGGCCGCCGCGGCGCACGCCCATACGGCGATCAGGAACCACTCGCGCTTTTTGAAAAGGGCGATCAGAAGGGAGAGGGAGACGCTGGCCACCAGCGCGGCCGCGCAGGCCCGCACGCCGCGCAGGGCGTTGGCCACCGCCGCATTGGCGCACAGCCAGTCGTAAAAGGCGGTAATGACCGTGATCACGATCAGGGGCGGAAGCGCGGCGCCCAGCGCGGCGACCGCCATCCCCTTCGCCCCAAACAGGTGATGGCCCATCAGCGCGGCGACGTTCACGGAGGTGGCGCCGGGTATGGACTGGGCCATCGTGATCATCTCGAGCATTTCCGTGCTGTCGGTCCATTTCAGCTTTTCAACGAACTGCTGCTGAAACAGCGCGATGATGGCCGATCCGCCCCCGAAGGTGAACGCGCTGATGCGCAGGCACTGGAGGAACAGATTCAACAGCGTCTTTGCGTTCCTTTCACGGCTCATTCGTCATATACCCCTTGTCCGCATAGTATTCGAACAACGCCGCGTCCAGGCGCGAATTGCAGATCCCGGCGCCGGCCTGACCCCGTTCGTCGTCGTAGAGCAGGATGTCAAGATCGGCGCCGCAACGATCGCGATAAGCCATAAACGCCGCGCCTGCGGATCGGCTTTCGGGCAGGATCACGCCCTGCAGGTATTTTTCGAGGGAGATGGGCGTGCGGAGGATGTTCTCAAGCGTCCTGCAGCGGGTATCAAAGCCCAGCCTGCTGAATCGAAGCACCTTCATGAGCATGGAATAATCAAATTCCTCGAGGCTGTCCATCATCTCGATCTCGTGCTGATCCCTGGGCAAGCCCCAGTAATAGCTCTCATTGTCTCCAAAATAGCGAATGATAAAGCGCCGTATGGTATCCGCTTCCGCCGGGATCCGAAAGTGGTTGACGTCGACAACGTTGTCCACGATCTTGCCGTAGCGATTCGTGCAATAGGCACCCGTGTCGAATATGAACAGGTTTTGGAGCAGCTCCGGCGCCGGCCTGAGGATAAAGCACACCGGGCGCAGCAGCTCGCGGTAAGCCGGCCGCCCCACATAGGTGTAGATCAGGTCTTCCCCGAAGACGTCGCAGGGCACCGGTCGGATAGCGCCCCCGGCGAAATAATCCTCCGCCACGAGCGTGTTCCTGTCCGGCCGCGCGACGGTATCCGCCTTGTGGATCAGCGGCAGCATGGGCATGAGCGCGCTGAAGGAGACGTTGCGCAGTCCCCTGTCAAAGCCGGTCTGCCTATAGTTCTTGAGCACGTATGTTCTTTCCGGTGCGCACATCCTTAAACCTCGCTGAGATCGAAGCAGCCGCGTCCCGCCTGCCCGGAACGCTGACAAGCGATCCCCCCTCTCTCAGATCACCCGCCAAATGCATTATAATTCCCCTCCCGCAATAATGCAATGGGTTTTGTCTTTATTTCACATCTGCCGCGTCGGGAGAAACAAAACGGCACGCCGCGCCTGTTTCTGCGCCCCGGAGATCCCGGAGGGCAGGATGCCGCCTTCGCGGGACATTTCACAAAGCCGGTCGGGGGACCTTCCGTAAAGGAAGCGCGTTCCGATATCCCGGCCGTCATTCCGTTCACGTCAGCGTAAACAGAGGGGTGCGCATCGCCAAAGTGTACGCCCCCGGGCACGGACAAAAAAGGAGAAGCCCCGCTTTTCGAGGGCTTCTCCCGTGTGGCGGCCGCGGCAGGACCCGAACCGTTCGCGCCTGCGCTCGATCCGCCGCCGGTATCCATCGGCCGATGAACGCCGGCGGCATATTTTTACGAAATACAGCTCCGTGCGATCATTCGGCCAGGATCGTCTCCGCAAGTCCCCTGCCGGCGAGATAACCGGAGGTGACTGCCCAGCCCTGGTCGGCGCCGCCGTAGGTGACGTACTCCTTCTTCTCGGTGAACAGCACGCCCAGGCAATCGGTACCCACGGCGTACAGGCCTTCCAGAGGCTCGCCGTCGGTCTTCAGCACGCGGAACTGCTCGTCCACATCCAGCGCGCCGGTGGTGGAATAGATCCAGGGCGCGCCCTTCACGGCGTAGTACGGGCCGTCGCCCTCGACCTTCTCATAGACGTTGTAGTCGCCTTCCAGCGGATTGCCGCTCAGGTCGTAGATGACGGGGGCCTTCTCGATGCCCTG
>JAFRLF010000047.1 GCA_017431365.1 Clostridia bacterium
CCATAGAGCACGCGCGGTACTACGGCTTTGATCCCGTCATCCTTGACACCGCCGGACGCCTCCACATCGACGAAGCTCTCATGCAGGAGCTCAGAGATGTCAAGGCCGCGGTCCAGCCGCAGGAGATCCTGCTGGTCGTGGACGCGATGACCGGTCAGGACGCGGTCAACGTGGCTGACACCTTCAATAAAAACCTCGGCGTGGACGGCGTCATCCTCACAAAGCTCGACGGCGACACCCGCGGCGGCGCGGCCATCTCCGTCAAGGCGGTGACCGGAAAGCCCATCAAATTCGCCGGCACCGGTGAAAAGCTCTCCGACATCGAGCCCTTCCATCCGGACCGCATGGCCAGCCGCATACTCGGCATGGGCGACGTCATCAGCCTCATCGAGAAGGCGCAGGAGAGCTACGACGAAAAGGGCGCCCGGGACCTCGAACGCAAACTGCGCACCTCGTCCTTCACGCTGGAGGATTATCTGGAGCAGCTGGGGCAGATCAGCAAGATGGGGTCTTTCGCCGACCTGCTCAAAATGATTCCCGGCGTGGGCAGCAAGCTGCGCAACGTGGACATCGACGAGGACGCCGTCAAAAAGGCCCAGGCCAAGAACACGGCGATCATCCTGTCCATGACCCGCATGGAGAGGCGCAACCCCGACATCCTCAACGCGTCCCGACGCCGGCGCATCGCCGCAGGCAGCGGAACCACCGTGCAGGACGTCAATCTTCTGCTCAAGCAGTTCGATCAGACCCGCGACATGATGAAACAGGTCATGGGCGGGGCGAAGCGGGGCCGCATGAAGATGCCCTTCCGCATCAAATAATACTTGTCTGACTATCAGCTGAGAGCCAAAGGCTTGCGGCATAGGAATAAAAGGAGGATATACCCATGGTTAAAATCCGCATGAAGAGAATGGGCATGAAGAAGGAGCCCTTCTACCGCATCATCGTCACCGACAGCCGCAATGGCCGCGACGGCCGCGCCATCGAGGAACTGGGCTACTACAATCCCGTGTCCGATCCCGTACAGCTGAAGATCGACGGCGAGCGCGCCAAGTACTGGCTGGGCGTCGGCGCACAGCCTTCCGACACCTGCCGGGGCCTTCTCAAGAAGTGCGGCGTGATCTGACCGCCGCCGGAGGGTACCTGACATGCTGGAACTGATCACGTATACCGCCAAAGCCCTGGTGGATCATCCCGACCAGGTCGAGGTGATTGAAAAGGTTCAGCCTGATTCCATCGTGTACGAGCTGCACGTGGCGCAGGAGGATATGGGCAAGGTCATCGGCCGTCAGGGGCGCATCGCCAAGGCGATCCGCACCATCGTTAAAGCCGCGACTCCCCGTGACGAAAAGCCCGTTTTCGTCGAAATCATTTGAATTCGCATGCCAAATAAGCCGTGGTTTCGACCACGGCTTTCATTCAATTCATGACGGGAGGGCGTATCGATATGAAAATCGTGACCTTTAACCTCAGATACGACAACGACGGCGACGGCGAGAACCGATTTCTTTTCAGAAAGGGCATGATCCTCGATCGGATCGAGCGCGAGGAGCCGGACATCATCGGTTTTCAGGAAGTCCTCCCGCACATGGCCGAGTTCCTTCGGTCTCATCTCAGGGATTATCTCTGCGTGGGCTGCGGCCGCGGCGTGCATTTCGACGGTGAAAACAACATGATCGCCTTCCGCACGGACCGGTTTGAGCTGATGTCCCTTGAGACGTTCTGGCTCTCAGAAACGCCGGATCAGCCCGGCTCGCGCTATGCAAACCAGTCCGACTGTCCGCGCGTCTGCACGCACGTTTTATTGCGCCGTCTGCCCGGGACTCAGTGCCTACACGTGTTCAACACGCATCTCGATCACGTGTCGGACGAAGCCCGGATCCTCGGCGCGACGGCGATCATGAAGCGGGTGCAGGAAGCTCTCTCTCACAGACCCGCCCCCGTGGCGATCATGGGCGACATGAACGCCGAACCCGAGAGCGGCGCCATCGCCACGTTCCTCAATTGGAAGGGCGTGGATCTGAAAAACGAGACGCCGGACTTTCAGGCCTCCTATCACGGGTTTGGACGGCATTTGGATCACCCGCAGATCGACTATATCTTCAGCCATGGCCTGAAGGCGATCGCGCCGCCCGTGGCCTGGTCGGAACAGACGGCCGGGAAGTACCTTTCAGACCACAAGCCTCTCTGTGTCAATCTCGATTTTAATGAATGAGGGAACGGTATGCTTTCTACACACCTGCTGATCGGTGAAATCCTCAAGCCGCAGGGCATCCGCGGGGAGGTCAAGGTTCGGCCCATCACCAATGACCCGATGCGCTTTGACGGGCTTGAGTTCGTCTATTTCAAGGCTGGAGAGGACTATCAGAAGCGCGGCGTCCGGGTGACGCGCATCGACGGCGACGCGGTCTACATGCTGGTGGACGGTGTCGGCGACCGCGACGCGGCGGAGAAGCTGCGCGGCCTCGGCATATACGTCGACAGAGCGCACAGCGTTCCGCTGGATGAGGACACCAACTTCATCTGCGACCTGATCGGCTGCCGGGGCGTGGACGACCGGGGGACAGAACTGGGCGTCATGACGGACGTGCTGCAGCCCGGCGCGAACGACGTATACGTCTTCCGCGGCGAACGGGGAGAGTGCCTGGTTCCGGCGCTCAAGTCCGTGGTCGTATCCGTCGACGTGGAGAACAGGCTCATCGTCTTCGACGCGCAGCGTCTTTCCGAGGTGGCGGTCTTTGATGAAGATTAAGGTACTGACCATATTCCCGGAGATGCTCAGGCCCATGCTCGGGGAGAGCATCCTCGGCCGCGCCATCGAACAGGGCCTCATCGAGGTCGATCTGATCGACATACGCCCATACTCGCTCAACAAGCACAAGAACACCGACGACTATCCCTTCGGCGGGGGGCCGGGCATGGTGATGATGGCGCAGCCCATCGTCGACGCCATGGAGGCGGCCATGGGCGAGGATTTTCACGGAAGGCGGATCTATCTTTCGCCGCGCGGGCGCACGTTTACCCAGAAGGTGGCGGAGGAACTGGCTTCCGAGGAAGAGCTCATCCTCCTGTGCGGGCATTACGAGGGCGTGGATCAGCGCGCCATCGACCTGGTCATCGACGAAGAGCTCTCCATCGGCGACTATGTGCTGACCGGCGGCGAGCTTGGCGCGCTGGTCGTCATCGACGCGGTGTCCCGGCTGATCCCCGGCGTGCTGGGGTCGGAGGAATCCCCGAAAGACGAGAGCTTTTCGAGCGGATTGCTGGAATATCCGCAGTACACGCGTCCGAGGGAGTTTCGCGGCCTTCAGGTGCCGGAGGTGCTGCTCAACGGCGATCACGCGAAGATCGCGAAGTGGCGAAAGGAGCAGGCGCTGGAGGTCACCCGGCGCATGCGGCCAGACCTGATCAAGGAAACGGACTGAACGCCATAAATAAAAATCAGAGCTGTCTCTGCGCGGAATATGCGCCGGAGACAGCTCTTTGTCATCAGATCGGGTCAGGCGAATTCGACGTGGGTGTACGCGCTGGCCCATCCATGGGATTCGACGCTCCAGCGTCCCTGAACACGCCCGTCAGTCCGGCTGAAACTCATGCGCAGAACGGCGCATTCGCCCCGTTCGAAATTCCAGCTGACGCCGTCGTCGTCATAGAGCGTGCGCTCGCCGCGCTCTCCGAAGCAGCGGACGAACAGCGACCCATCCTCCTGAAGAAGGGGGATCATCCCGCCCCCGCGCACAAAAAGCGGCGCGCGCTCGAGGGGACAGGCGTACCGTATTGCGGAGCTGGTCAGTTCAGCGCCGGTATAAAAGTCATACCATCGGCCGGGCGGGAGGACGACGTCCCTTTCGCTTTGGCCGGGCGTCATCGGCGCGGCCATCAGGCTCTCGCCGATCAGGTACTGGTCGACGATATCAGCAAGTCTCTTCTCCGATGTGTAATCCATCACCAGAGGACGGAAAGGCGGTATACCCTGCGCTTTGTACGTGTGAAACGCGTCGTAAAGATAGGGTAACAGCGCCCTGCGCAGGCGGATCGTATCCGCCACGGCGTCTTCCGCTTCGGGGAAGGACCACGGCTTTGTCCCGTCAAACCAGGCGTTGAGCATCATCAGGGGCGAGAGCGCGGCGAGCTGGAAGCGGCGCACCCACTCCTCGGACGAGGAAGCGTTGCGCACCTCGGGCGTCCACAGCACGCCGCAGAGCCCGGCTGTCGCCAGTCCGGTCAGGAATTGCCGGAAGTCGTAGCAGTCGTTGTATATGCAAAAGGGCAGCGAGGACGCCCCGGCGTTCGACGCCCGGACGAGTCCGTATGTGCGCTCGTTCCTGGCGCGGAACATGTCCGTCAGCAGCCGTTCGATCCGCGCGCCGTAGACGTTGCGCAGGGCCGTCGCCGAGCGCCCCGAGGGGAACGCGGCGTGATCGGGCCACAGCCATTCGTCGTAGCCGTCGCATTCGTCGATCTTGTAGCCGCTGACGCCGGCGTTTTCGCGCTCGTGATGGCGCAAAAGCATTTCCCGCGCCTCGGGGAGCGTGACGTCGGGCACGGCGCCGCCCCACACCTGATGGCTGCCGCACAGGGGCAAAACGCCTTTGTACAGACTGGACGAGCGGGAAATATACATGTTTTCCCAGAGGTTGACGCGCGTGCCCGAGGCCTTCAGCCGGCTGACGAAGCTCTCAGGATCGGGGAAGCGTTCCCTGTCCCACTCAAGCGAGCAGGGATATGAATTGCTCTGCCAGCCGGGTTCCAGGCCGAGCACGTCCACGTGAAGCCCGTGTTCCCGGAACTGATTAAGCTCCGACAGGACGGCGGCTTCGTCGTGGCGGATGTGCACCCTGTGCCAGAACCCCAGACCCCATTTGGGCGGGAGACAGCCTCCGCCGCACAGCATGACGAACTGCGCCGTGATCGCCTTCAGCGTCTCCCCCGCGATGAGGTAGACGTCGACGCCCGTGCCGATAAACGACGCCTCGACAAATTCGGCGTCCTGGTCGCATCGCCAGTCCGCGTCGCGGCCCCGGTTCATCTCAAGCGGCGGGTTGACGGCGTCGGTGCGGACGGCGCCGCCCATGTAAAAGGAGACGTTCTCCGCCGTATCGATCAGGACGCCGTAGCCCCTGTCGCAGAGATAGAACGGTACCGGCGCGTGTGTGCGGCCGTTGTCCGAGCCGCCGTAATGATCTGCGCGCAGGTGCCGCACTCTGTGATTGAGCGCCATGCCGCGGAAGCTGAGCCCCAGCCCGTACAGCCGCTGGGCCGGATCGTGAGGGATCCGGAGGACGAACCTTTCGCGCACCTGTTCGCACGATATGCGCGCCTGCCGGAGCGGGCACGGGCTTTCCGAGATGAGGCTTTCGTCAACCCGGGCGCCTGTCAGAGCGAGAAGACCTTCTTCCGTCGAGGCGCCCAGTGTCAGCTTCCAGATTCCCGTCATAGATGATCCTCCTCAGGGCGTCAGTAAATCGTCGCAATGTCGCCCTCGATCGAGTAGAGCCTTTTGAATGCCTTCAGGTCGGCCTCGTCCCGAATCAGCATGATTTCGTGAAACGCTCCGCTTTTGTTGTCGCGGAAGCCGGCCGTCCTTTCCCCGTTGCAGATGCTCGCCCGGATCACGGGCGTACAGGCGCTGGGGTCGTAAGTTTCGCTGTGAGCTCTGTGGCGAAACATACCGATCTGACCTCCTCGTGCGTAAAATCGACAATCGGAGTATAGCATACGCCGCAGCCTTTTGCCAGAAAAAAGATTGCATTGCGAAGCGGCTTATTATATCATATAGCGTGAGGACGGAAGCTGATTCCGCCCCAGGTTTTGCACTGTGAACAGAGGAGGAATCTCGCTTATGACGCTTGCGCAATACCCGCCGATGGGCTGGAACAGCTGGGACTGCTACGGCGCTTCCGTGACGGAAGACGTCGTTCGCGCCAACGCCGAATACATGGCCGCGCACCTGAAGGATTTCGGCTGGGAATACGTGGTCGTGGATATACAGTGGTATCAGCCGACGGCCGCGACACATGATTATGAACCCTTTGCCGAACTGAATATGGACGCGTACGGCCGGCTGCTGCCCGCGCCGAATCGATTCCCCAGCGCGGAGGGCGGGAAGGGTTTCAAGCCTCTTGCGGATTACGTTCATTCGCTCGGGCTGAAGTTCGGCATCCACATCATGCGGGGGATGCCGCGCCTGGCAGCGCATCGCCGGCTCCCGATTCTGAACAGCGCGTACGCCTGTCATCAGGCGGCGAATCCGTATTCGATCTGCGCGTGGAACACGGATATGTACGGCCTGAAGGCGGATCATCCCGCCGCGAAGGACTATTACGACAGCCTCTTTGGCCTGTACGCCGAGTGGGGCGTGGATTACGTCAAGTGCGACGACATCGCCCGCGAGTATCCGCACTGCGCCCGGGAGATCGAGATCATTTCCGCTGCGGCGAAGGACTGCGGGCGGGACATCGTGCTCTCCCTTTCGCCGGGGCCGGCGCCCCTGGATCGGGCGGAGCACCTGAAGACCTATGCCAACCTCTGGCGCGTCAGCGACGACTTCTGGGACGACTGGAAGCCCCTGCGGCATATGTTCGACCTGGCGCGGGACTGGTGTGTTCATTCCGGTCCCGGACACTGGCCGGACGCGGACATGCTGCCCCTGGGCGCGCTGCGCCTGTGTTATGAAAACCATCCCAGTGGCGCGTGGACGCTGTTCACGCCGGCCGAGCAGCGCACGATGATGACCCTGTGGTGCATGATGCGCTCGCCCCTGATGTTCGGCGGGGATCTGACGAAAAACGACGCCTTTACCCTGAGCCTGATCACGAACAGGCCGCTTTTGGACATTGAAAAGACGAGCTACTGCGCGCATCCTCTTTACACGCGAGAGGACGAGGCGGCCTGGATCGCGCCGCGCGCTGACGGGACGGGGTGCTATGTCGCGGCGTTCAACCTGTCCGATAAAGAGAGAACGATGTCCGTTGATCCGTCGGATTTTGGATGGAAAGAGTATACGGCGACGGAGCTCTGGTCGGGACGGGTTGGGCATGACCTGACCGCCGCTCTGCCCGCGCACGACGCCGCGGTGTGGCATGTCCATTTTGCGGGATAGGGGGTAGAAATGAAATACTTGTCGAGGATCACGCTGTCAATTTTCACGGTGATCCTGTGCGCCTTTTTGTCGTCCTGCGGGGATAATCTGTCGAAAAAACAGATCATATCCCTGGTCGTGGAGAACGAGGCCTTCCTGACGGAGTGCGTAAACAATGGCGGCGCCGATCAGGCCCTGGAGTTATACGGCGTTCAGAGCGTAGATACGGCGAGGGACGGCGCGTACATCGTATTCGACTGCGGGGGATCGGGCTTTGGCTCCTCGACGAATTATTGCGGATTTTACTACTCGCCGGACGATATCCCGCAACTTGCGGGTCACATGACGTCAGAGGACAGCCTGACCACGGATGGCAGCGGATACGGCTACAGACAGCCCGACGGGGACAACCGGTATTATACGGAGCGGATCGTGAACAACTGGTTTTACTTCGAGGCGCACTACTGAAGCGCTTAAACTCCAAACAGTTCCGCTGTTTTTCTCATCCGGTCGGCCACTTTGACGCCGAATGGGCAGCGGCTTTCGCAGCCCCGGCACGCGACGCACTCGCTTGCGTGGCGCTCAAGGGAGCGGTAGTGCTCTCTGAGAGAAGCCGGGACTTCCGGCTGCATGACCGCCAAATCATACAGCTTGTTGACCATCGCGATGTTTATATTTACCGGACAGGGCTTGCAGTGCCCGCAGTATGTGCACTCGCCGCCGATAAAACGGTGTTCGGGGGCGTGAGCCAGCACGGCGGCGTAGTTCTTTTCGGCGTCCGACGCGGTTTCATACGCCACGGCGGCGTCGACCTGCTCGGTCGAGTCGTAGCCGCACAGGACGGAGGCTACGGCGGGCTTGGTGAGCGCGTAGTGGATGCACTGTACAGGCGTAAGGGCTACCCCGAAGGGTGAACGCTCCGCGTCGAACAGGCGTCCCCCGGCGAAGGGCTTCATGCACGTGAGACCGACGTCGTTCTGCTCGCAGATTTTGTACATTTCAACGCGCACGGGGTCAATGCCGCTGAGACCTTCGTCATATTGATCGGCGAAATAATTCTCGAGGTTGTCTGTCGGCGGCATCAGGTCGAAGGCGGGGTTTACGCTGAACAGGATCATTTCGACCAGTCCACTCCGCGCGGCCTTCGTGGCGATTATCGGATTATGGGTGGATAGGCCGATGTGGCGGATTATGCCCCGCGCCTTCAGATCAATCACGTAATCCAGATACGGCCCAGCGTGAGAGACAGTGTCCCAGTCGCTCTCCAGGTCCACGTAATGGATCATGCCCAGGTCGACGTAGTCCGTTCTGAGGCGTGAGAGCAGGTCCTCAAAGGCGATCCGGCACTGAACGACATCCCGCGTCCGGGTATATTGATTATTCTGGTAGGTCGAGCCGATATGCCCCTGAACGTACCAGCCGCCGCGGTCTTCCGCTATGGCCCGCCCAATGATGTCTCTCGACTTCGGATCGGGCATCCAGCAGTCGACGATGTTGATCCCCCGGCCGTGAGCGTATTTCATCAGAGAGACGGATTCGTCCGCATCGTGCCGTTCGAGCCATTCGCCGCCGAAGCCGATCTCGCTGACCAGAAGGTTGGTTTTCCCGAGGACCCTGTAACGCATGATTGTTCCTCCTCAAAATGATCTATATACTGATAATTCCACGCGCACGGCGGAATACCTGCCTTTGAACGAGGTAAAAGTCACGCGCTGCCGCGCTGGCATCGCATGAGATAAGGAGATGATTACATGAAAAAGGCAAAAGTCACCGTGTCCCCCGCTTATACAATCGGCAAAATCAATCCCCGACTGTACAGCGCCTTTCTGGAGCCGATCGGTTCGACGGTGCACAACGGCATTTGGAACCCCAGTCACCCGGAGGCCGACGAGCTCGGCTTCAGGCGTGACATTCTGCGCATGATCCGAGAATTCGGCATACCGGCCGTCCGCATGCCCGGCGGCAATTTTACCTCCTGCTGGGAGTGGGAGGACTCGATCGGCCCCCGCGAGCAGCGAAAGGCGCATCTCGATATCGCGTGGCGGCAGATAGATGGCAACGAGGTCGGACATGACGAGTACCTGGAGTGGAGCCGGCGCGCGGGCATGGAGCCCCTTTATACGTTGAACCTGGGTACGGCCGACACGCTCAGCGCCATGCACTGCGTCGAGTATACGAATATACCCGGACAGACGTACTGGTCAGACTTGAGAAGGAAAAACGGATATCCCGATCCGCACAACGTGAAGATCTGGTATCTGGGCAATGAAATGGACGGGCCGTGGCAGGTAGGTTCCTGGGAAAAGGATCCGAAGGGCTACGGCATGAAGGTCAACGAGATATCGAAGGCCATCAAGTGGATCGACCCGGAGATAAAGACCGTCGTATCGGGAACCTCCATGTTCCGCAATGCAAGTTATCCGCAGTGGGATCTGGACGTCCTGGAGCAGTGCTATGAGAACGTCGATTATCTGTCCCTGCACTATTATCACACTGTCCCGAAGGGCGACATGGCCGCCTTCATGAATGGGTCGACCATCTTTGAAGAGATGATCAATACGGAAATAGGCGTCTGTGACTTTGTCAAGGCCAAGACCCGCAGCCCGCACTCGATCATGATTTCATTCGACGAATACAGCAACGGCTTTGGCGAACCGGGCACGCTGGCGACCGGGCGGCCCGGTTATGTTCCGCCGGACAATTACGGGGAGTTCATGCCCGAGCATCTGAACCACCCGTTCTATAAAAAGGGCGAGGTCAACCGGAAGGGGAGAAGAAACGGGGGAGACATGCTCCGCTCATTGGGCATGGCTTCGATCCTCATGACTTTCCTGCGCCACGCGGATCGCGTCCAGATCGGCTGCATGACGGCCGCCATTCGCGGGGCGATCGCCTACGACGAAGAGCATGTCTGGAAGACGGGGCTGTATCACGCCTTCAAGCTGCTGAAGGATTACGGGCAGGGCGTTTCTGTGCGTCCGGCGGTGGACGGCCCGACCTTCGACGCGCACGCGTATGAGCTGAGCGAGCGCATGCAGGCGCCTGGATACGAGAACGTGCAGTGCATAGAGGCGGCCGCGGCAGTCGATGAAGGCACGGGCACGGCGGCTATATTCCTACTGAATCGCAGTTGGGAAGATCCGATTGATATAGAGCTGGACATTCACGGGTTTAAAGGGTATGCGCTGTCAAAGCACATCCAGCTCTGTTCTGAGGACTTGGACGCCTTCAATACATTTGAGAAGCCGGATCTTATCGCGCCGCGGATCGACGAGCGGACGACGCAGTCAGGAGAGACGATCGCCCTATGCGCGGAAAAGCTGTCCTTCAACGTCATCCTTCTGATGCGCACGGAATGACGCGCCGACGCGGTGACTTAGTGTGAGGCAACCGCTTGACGAACAACGTGAATTCTGGGATAATATATCCGTAACGAAGGGCTTCCGCCCATGATAAACGAAACGGAGGGTATGCCTATGTATAAGTTTCCCATTGGCGTCATGATCGAGTCCTTTCATAAGCCGGACGACGAGGCGATGGATATCGCCCAGGCCATAGGGGCTCAAGGCCTGCAGGTTTACGCCACCCCCAAGGCGCTTGAAAAGAAGGGCTTAACCACGCGCGAGGCGCAGAAGGCCTTTTTCAAAAAGGTTAAGGATCACGGCCTCGTCATTTCAGCGCTGTGCGGCGACCTGGGTCACGGCTTTGGCGACGCTGAGCTGAACCCCGATTTGGTGGAGAAGTCCAAGCGCATCCTCGACCTGGCTATGGAGTTTGAGACATCCATCGTCACCACGCACATCGGCGTCGTGCCCGCCGATCCGAAGCACCCGCGCTATACCGTCATGCAGGACGCCTGCGGCGAGCTCGCGCGCTACGCCGACACGCTGAACGCGCACTTCGCTATTGAGACGGGCCCTGAGACCAGCGCGACGCTCAAGGGATTCCTGGACGGCCTTCACTCCACCGGCGTGGCTGTGAACCTCGATCCGGCGAACCTCGTCATGGTCACGGGTGACGACCCGGTTCAGGCCGTGTATAACCGGAAAGACTATATCGTTCACACCCATGCCAAGGACGGCGTCAAGAACTACGATCTCGATCCCGAGATCATCTACGGCCTGCGCCCCGGAGATCCGATCGTCACGAACCCGGCCTTCGTCGAAGTCGCCCTGGGCGACGGCAGCGTCCCGTTCCCGAAGTACCTGGCGGCGCTTGAGGACATCGGCTACAAGGGCTTTTTGACCATCGAGCGCGAAGTCGGCGACGATCCCACCGCGGACATCCGCAAGGCCGTGAATTTCCTGAACGATTTGATGAAATAACCGACGCGTTGAAATGTGGAGGGTAAGTCCATGAACGATATTCTGAAGATCGGTGTCATCGGCAACGGCAGCATCTCGGGCGTACACCTGCGGGCATACAAGCTCAATCCCCATGCGGAGATCTACGCCCTGTGCGACATCAATAAGGAGCGCTGCGATCGCCGCGGCGACGAGTACGGCGTTCCCGCTGATCGTCGCTTTACCGACGTGAACGACATGCTGAAAGCCTGCCCCGAGCTGGACGCCGTCAGCGTGTGCACCTGGAACGCCGCGCACGCGGCCTGCGCCATCGCCGCCCTCAACGCCGGCAAACACGTCCTCTGCGAAAAGCCCATGTGCATGACCGTCGAAGAGGCCGAGTCTGGCCCGGGCTCACATAGTCTTTCGTCAGCGAATTCAGAACGCCGGCGGAAGTGACGATGATCTCCGCTTTCTTCGCGATC
>JAFRLF010000048.1 GCA_017431365.1 Clostridia bacterium
ATTCCTCGGATTCAAGAAGTCCGATAATACGGTCCGCATCCCTTATGGCAGACACTTCCGGCGTTGTCACGATGATCGCCCTGTCTGCTCCGGCAATGGCATTTTTGAATCCCTGTTCGATTCCTGCAGGGCAGTCCAGAATGATATAATCGAAATCATCTCTCAGATCATCCACCAGTTTCTTCATCTGTTCAGGGTTTACCGAAGTTTTATCTCTTGTCTGTGCGGAAGGAAGTAATCTGAGATCCGGATAGCGTTTATCCTTAATCATTGCCTGTATTGGTTTACAGTTACCCTCGATCACATCTACGAGGTTGTAGACAATCCTGTTCTCAAGCCCCATTACCACATCAAGATTACGAAGTCCGATATCGGTATCAATAAGTACAGCCGCGTGCAGCTCGTCGGCGACGACCTGTTCGTCACCAACGCCAAGCGCGTCAAGCAGGGCATCGACATGGGCGCGGCCAACGCCGTTCTCATCAAGGTCAATCAGATCGGCACCCTGACCGAGACCCTCGACGCCATCCAGACCGCCAACCGCGCCGGCTATACCGCCATCGTCTCCCACCGCTCCGGCGAGACCGAGGACACCACGCTGGCCGACCTTGCTGTGGCCGTCAACGCCGGACAGATCAAGACCGGCGCGCCGTCCCGCAGCGACCGCGTGGCGAAGTACAACCAGCTGCTCCGCATCGAGGAGGAGCTCTTCGACGCCGCCCAGTACCCCGGCCGCGCCGCCTTCTTCAACATCAAGTAAAGACGGAAAGCATGAAAAAAAAGAGGAAGCCTTGCCGGCTTCCTCTTTTTTTTCGTATAAAGACTTCGTTTCGGGGCAAGAATAGGACTGCAAGGAAAAACCTGCAAACGGAGGTAGTTATATGAACAGCAGCAGCTCCGGCAAGAGCCCGGAGAAATTTCTGACGGGGAAGGGCTTTTACATCGTCCTTTTCCTCTGCGCCGCGGTCATCGGCGTTTCCGCCTGGGTGATGGCGACGGGGAATGAAGCCATGAAGAAGGCCGAGAGTACGGACAGCGTCATCGGCAGCCACCGCGTGGAGACCGTGATCGCCCCGGCGGCCGAGGGCAGCGACTGGATCGACGAGAGCGAGATCGCGCCGCCCGAGCTGCGCGCCGACGCGCTCGCCGAGCCCGCGCCCGCGGAGCCCGAGGAGGCCGCGGAGGTATCCGCGCCCGCCGCGCCGGCCGTCTACGTCTGGCCCGTGCTGGGCGAGATCGAGCGGCCGTACACCGTCAGCGCGCTGGCCTATGACGTGACGATGCGCGACTGGCGTACGCACCGGGGCGTCGACATCGCCTGCGCCGAGGGCGCGAGCGTGCTCGCCTCGCGCGGCGGCCAGGTCGTCTCGATCGTGCACGACGGGCTGTACGGCACCGTGCTGACCATCGACCACGGCGACGGCATGCGCAGCGTCTACGCCAACCTCGCCGAGGATACCGCGGTGGGAGAGGGCGAGTGGGTCGACCCCGGCGTCACGATCGGCACGGTGGGCCGCAGCGCCCTGTGCGAGATCGGCCAGGAGCCTCATCTGCACTTTGAGCTGCGCCAGAGCGGCGCATGCGTCGACCCCTGCGTTTTCCTGCCCGCTTGAGGGACTTTGCGGCGTACGATCAAATTTCTGCGCTTTCAGAGAAAATTTTTGTTGACAACAGGCTTGCCGTCTGATAGAATTCTCATGCTGTTTCGATAGCGTATGGCGGCATAGCTCAGTTGGCCAGAGCATTCGGTTCATACCCGAAGTGTCCCCGGTTCGAATCCAGGTGCCGCTACCATAAAGGCACATGTAACATGTGCCTTTTTTATGGCCCGTTGGTCAAGTGGTTAAGACACCGCCCTTTCACGGCGGTAACATGGGTTCGAGTCCCGTACGGGTCACCAAA
>JAFRLF010000005.1 GCA_017431365.1 Clostridia bacterium
CGATCATGACAGAAGTGAAGCCGCCGTCGATGCAGCTCTTGCACAGTTCGAAGCTGTCGCCATGGTCAAGATGCACGACAATAGGAAGATCGAATCCGGCCGTCTGCTCGGCGTCTTCGATGGCGGCCTTGATCAGGTTCATGAGGTAAACATGCTTCGCGTAAGCGCGGGCGCCCTTGGAGACCTGCAGAATCAGGGGAGCTTTCTTTTCGATCGCAGCTTCAGTGATTCCCTGAATGATTTCCATGTTGTTGACATTGAAAGCGCCGATGGCGTAACCGCCGGTATAGGCCTTTTCAAACATCTCTTTAGAAGTAACGAGACCCATTTGAATACACCCCTTCTTTTGTAGTTTATTTGATTATACCAGCAATCAATGAGAAAATCAAGCTTAATGTCAACCGTTAAAAAATAATAACGTTTAGGGTGAACAGTTGACGTTATACCCGTGTTTGATGTAAACTAATTATTGATCTGAGCATAAAATGACATTATTAGCATGATAAAGGAGGGGAATATATGCTTCCTAATCTCGGATGTCTGCCGATGAACCCAGCTTTAAAAGGTCAGGCTGAACTGATCCAGAATATACAATACTCCCGCAACGGACAAACGCTTACGCTGATTCTTCCCTGGGCGAAAGAGGACAAACGCGAAAGCGCGCCACGCCGTCCGCTGATCGTCTTTGTACAGGGCAGCGCCTGGACGACGCCCAATCTGAATTATGAGATCCCAATGCTGTCACATTATGCCGAGGAGGGCATTGCCGTCGCTACGGTATCCCATCGCAGCGCGAATGACGGATTCCGTTTCCCGGCATTTCTGGAGGATGTCAAATGCGCGATCCGCTTTCTGCGCGCCAATGCTGAAACTTATGCCATTGATCCGGAACACGTGCTGGCGTTTGGCACCTCTTCAGGCGGCAATACAGTTTGCCTGCTGGGTCTCACGGGCGACGATCCTGAATTAAAGACGTCTGAATATGCCGACCAGAGCGATAGCGTTTGCGCAGTCGTCTCTTGTTTCGCACCGACAGATCTGAAGGCGCTGTTTACATATCTTTCCGGTATGCCCAATGGTGAAGCTGTACTGACCGCCTATTTCGGCCCTGATCGCGAACAATGGGACGCTCAGATGGCTAAATGGAGTCCTGTCTGCCGAGCCGAAACGGGAAAAAGCTATCCTCCATTTTTCCTTCTGCACGGCACAGGGGACATGTTGGTCCCGTGCTCTCAACTGGACGTACTGTATCAGCGTCTCAAGGAAGTCAACGCCACTGTCGAAGCGACGTATGTCGAAGGCGCCGAGCATGAGGGCAATTTCTGGAGCGCGGAAGTCAGACAGGCGATCCACGCTTATATTGTCGACAAACTCCTGCCAAAACAGTAAAGAAGGGAACTCGTTTATGTCCAAAGAAGACCGCAGGGATGAAATCATCCTCAAGCAATATGAAGTTATCCGAAGCATGGCGCAGCACAGCTTTGACTCAATCGCGTCGGATTTCTGGGGGATACAGTCAGACAAGCAAAACAGCCGGCAGCCCAATAAGAATGACGATACGACTTCTTCCGAGCCTGCAAAGGCTGTTAGCACAGCCGTATCCAAAGAGCCATCGGAAAAGCCGTCGTCAGCCGAAAAGGTAGAGACGATTGAAGAGTTGCGCGCGGAGCTCGACTCCTATATCGGCCTGGGCAGCATAAAAAAAGAAGTCAACAATCTCATCAACATGGTTACAGTGTACAATATGCGCAAAGCGCACGATCTGCCTACGACGCAGCTGTCACTGCACATGGTTTTTTCCGGGAACCCCGGCACCGGCAAGACGATGATTGCCCGGCTCATGGCCCGCATCTATAAAACGCTCGGCATACTCTCAAAAGGACAGCTCGTCGAGGTAGATCGCAGCGGTCTTGTAGCAGGCTATGTAGGGCAAACCGCCACCAAGACGAGCGAAGTCATTCAAAAGGCCAAAGGCGGCGTCCTGTTCATCGATGAAGCGTATGCCCTGAATTCAAAGAGCGAAAACGACTTTGGGCAGGAGGCGATCGACACGCTTCTCAAGGCCATGGAGGATATGCGCGACGACCTGGTTGTCATTGTCGCCGGATATGACGGCCTGATGGACAGGTTTATCCACTCCAACCCGGGCCTTGAGTCAAGGTTCAACCGCTATCTTCACTTCGACGACTACAATATAGACGAAATGGTCGCCATTTTCAACCTTCAGTGCAAAAAAGGCTATTATGAACTGGCTGAGGATGCTGAAGAGGCGCTGCGCTCGCTGATTTCTGAAGAAAACACCAATTCCATCTCCTTTGGCAACGCTCGCGGCGTGCGCAATATTTTTGAACGCGTCCTCGTCAACCAGGCCAACCGCCTTGCCGCAATGACTGAGGTTACGCGCGAGGACCTCATGCGCATTACCAAAGAAGACGTGCTGAACGCACGGCAGGAGCGGAAATTATCAGATAGCTCTGAAACGCTTGAAGAATCAAGCACGGCTGATCCGGCCGCTCAACTTGAATCCTTGCTGAAGGACCTGAAGCAGACCATCGACACGACAGAAACGGCTTCAGCCGCTTCTGAGGAAGAGAAGGTCTGACGCCGTTTCAAAGGTACTGTCAAGAGTTTTGCGCAAATTTCATTTTCCCCCGTGGAACATGCAAAGGCCAAGATAAACAAGTTAGTGAAGATGGGGCAGGAAATTTTCCGGCGTGGGGTTTACGTAGGGTAAGTCGGTGTGGTAGCCTAGC
>JAFRLF010000049.1 GCA_017431365.1 Clostridia bacterium
CTGGGCAAGTGCCTGTACAATGAGCTGCCCTTTGAGATCAACCGCTCCCGCGAGGCGGACGAGAACACCCGCCTGCGCTACCGCTATCTGGATCTGCGCAACCCCGCCGTCAAGCAGAACATCGTCCTCAGGAGCCATATCGTCCAGGATCTGCGCAAGTCCATGACGGAGCATGGGTTCCTCGAGATCACCACGCCCATCCTCACCAGCTCTTCGCCGGAAGGCGCGAGGGACTATCTCGTCCCCTCTCGCCTGCATCCGGGCTCGTTTTACGCGCTGCCGCAGGCGCCGCAGCAGTTCAAGCAGCTGCTGATGACCTCCGGCTTCGACAGGTATTTCCAGATCGCGCCCTGCTTCCGCGACGAGGACGCCCGCGCCGACCGCTCCCCCGGCGAGTTCTATCAGCTGGACATGGAGATGGCCTTCGCCTCGCAGGAGGACGTTTTCGCCGTGCTTGAGGACGTGCTCCCGCCCATCTTCGCCAGGTACGGCAAGTACGACCGCGCGTCCGGCGCGCCGTTTAAGCGCATCCCCTACGTCGAGGCCATGGACAGGTACGGCTCCGATAAGCCGGATCTGCGCATCTCCCTCATGGTGGACGACCTGACCGACCTGTGCCAGGGCTCCGGGTTCGAGCCGTTCGAAGGGAACACCGTCAAGGCCGTGAAGGCGCCCTCCTTCGACAAGCCCCGCAAGTTCATCGACGGCCTGTGCAAGGACGTCGAGACCGCCACGGCTCAGAAGAGCTACTGGTTCAAGGTCGGCGACGACGGCGCGTTCGCCGGCGGCGTGGCCAAGTTCATGAACCCCCGCGCCGACGAAATCAAGGCCGCGCTGGGCCTCCAGCCGGGGGACTGCGTGTTCCTCGCCGCCGGTAAAAAGACCGCCGCGCAGAAGACCGCTGGCGTCATCCGCAAGCTCCTGGGCAACGCGGTGGACGCGTATATGGACAAGGATCAGTACGCCTTCTGCTGGATCGTCGACTTCCCCATGTACGAGATCGGAGAGGAGTCCGGCGAGCTGGAGTTCTGCCACAACCCCTTCTCCATGCCGCAGGGCGGGCTCAAGGCCCTGTCCGAGAAGGATCCGCTCGACATCTACGCCTGGCAGTACGACCTGGTGTGCAACGGCGTCGAGCTCAGCTCCGGCGCGGTGCGCAACCACGACCCGGAGATCATGATCAAGGCCTTCGAGCTGGTCGGTCTGGGCGAAGCTGACGTGAAGGCCAAGTTCCCCGCGATGTACAACGCCTTCTGCTACGGCGCGCCGCCGCACGCGGGCATCGCCCCGGGCGTCGACCGCATGGTCATGCTCATCGCCGGCGAGGAGAGCATCCGCGAGATCATCCCCTTCCCGATGAACAAAAACGCGCAGGATCTGATGATGGGCGCGCCCTCCCCGGTCGAGCAGAAGCAGCTGGACGACGTGCACATCGCCATTGTGAAGAAGGAAAAATAAATACACCGAAAACGCCGGACGATTTCATTCATCGTCCGGCGTCGCGCATCCTGTTTATATCGTTTTCCCATCGAAATGGCGCGGCCTTCCTGCCCCCGCTCACGCCTACTGGTTTTGGCAGACCTTGAGGAACGTCATGACGTTTTCAGGCGGGATATCTCCCGGCATGGCGTGCGTCGGCGCGAGGATGTATCCCCCGTCCTTCGAAAGAATGCCGAGGATCCTGCGCATCTCCTTTTCCAGCTCTTCCGGCGTCGCGAAGGGCAGCAGCGTCTGCGTCGATATGCCGCCATAGAAGGTGATGCGCGGGCCGAAGCGCTTCTTGAAGTACTCTATGTCGTATACTTCCGGCTGGAACGTGTTGTAAATGTCCAGGCCGAATCTCTCCAGATCCGGGAACACCTGCGAACAGTCTCCGCAGGAGTGCTGCGCCACATACATGCCCTTCGACTTGACATAGGCGTATTCCCGTTCGATCCTCGGCCCGATAAAGCGCTTCCAGTGCTGGTAACCCATGATCAGCCCCTTCTGCATGCCCCAGTCGTCGCCGAAGAACACGCAGTCGATCGGATACTCGCTGACGATATCGATGACCTTGAGATTGTATTCCACGATCCGGTCCATCAACGCGTCGACAAATTCTTCCTCCTCCACCATGTCGCACAGGAGGTTTTCCATCCCTCTTAAGGACCAGGCCCGCTCGAACAGCGAAAAGCCGATGATGTACATCGTGAATTTGTCGGGCTGCGCCACGAGCCGTTCGCATTTTTCACGGATCAGCGCCTCGTCAGGCTCAGGGAAAACGTAACCCTCGAGCGTCGGCTCTTCCAGCGTCACGGCGTGCACGACGCCAAAATCGCCTTCCTGCCGCCCCTTGTCCCATACGACGCCGAACATATCCTTGAAAAGCCCGTCTTCGAGGTCGACGAAGGATTCGTTGCGTTCCTGCGCCAGGTACGAACCCGAGTGCTCAAAAAACAGCGGATCGCCGGTATACTCGCGCATCCGCGCGGCAACCTCAGCCGTCATTTCCAGAAAATAGGGCACAGGGCGCACGTCCTCGTGCCGCAGCGCGCGGAGCACCGCGTCTCGCTTAGTCATAGCATTGCATCCTTTCAGCGTATGAGCTCATTATACACATCTATTTATACCGCATGCGTAAATAGAATTCAAGTCTATCCCTTTAAACCGGTAAGGGCGATGCCCTCCACAAAATACCGCTGGCCGATCAGGTAGATCGTTACCGTGGGCAGCGCCACCAGCGTGGAAGCGGCCATCAGCAGATGCCACTGCGCCGTGTACTGGCCGACAAACTGCTGCAGTCCTATGGCCAGCGTGAACTGTTTTTCCGTCTTCAGATAAACCAGCGGACCGAGGAAATCGTTCCACACCCGAATAAAAGTAAACAGTCCCACGACGATCAGAGCGCTCTTGATCAGAGGCAGGAGAATGAAGAAATAGATCCTTAAATGTCCCGCGCCGTCCATATAGGCCGCCTCGTCCAGCTCATGCGGAATGGTCATGTAAAACTGCCTCAACATGAAGATGTTGAAAGCGCCTCCACCAAACCATGACGGCACGATGAGGGGGTAATAGCTGCCGTAAGCGCCGAGCAGCTTCCAGCCCAAAAAGGTCGGAATAAGCGTTACGGCATAGGGCAGCATCATGCCCGTGATGATCAGGCCAAACCAGATATCCCGGCCGGGCCACTCGATGCGCGCAAAGGCATACGCGCTGATTGAACTGGTCAGCAGCGTGCCAACCATCGTCGGTATGAGAATCGTCAGCGTGTTCCCCAGGTATCTTCCGAATGGCAGAATGCGCAGCGCCTGGCTGTAATTGCCAAACTGCGGCGGATTGGGAATCCAGATCGGCGGCATCCTGAAGATCTGCGCCATGGGCAGGAGCGAAGAGCGTACCATCCAGTACAGCGGCAGCAAATAAAACACCGCGCCCAGGCTCAACAGCAGATACACCAGAACACTGAAAATGGTCTTGCGCCTCTTCAACGTTCGTCGCTCCCTTCGTAGAACACCCAGTATTTGCTCGTTCTAAAGATGACAGCCGTCAACACGCCGATGATCAGGAACAGAATCCACGCAATGGCGCAGGCGCGTCCCATCTTGGAAAAGGTAAAAGCCTCGCGATACAGGTAAAACATATAAAACAGCGAAGCGTTGTTCGGCCCGCCCTGCGTCATCATGAACGCCTGAGCAAAGCTCTGGAAGCCGTTGATAAATCCCATAATGACGTTAAAGAAAATCGTCGGCGTCATCATCGGAACAGTAATATTCCAGAACTTATGCCACGCGTTGCCCCCGTCTACCTCGACGGCTTCATAATAATGGGTCCCAACGCCCTGCAGCCCGCTCAGATAGATGACGACAATGTTGCCCGTCGCCCACAGGTCCATCAGCGCCAACGAAGGTATGACCGTCGGTTCAGAAAAAATCCACTTATTGGTCGGCAGACCGATCTTGCGCAGCGTGACGTTTATGAGGCCAAGGTCGGGGTTGAGCAGCCACATCCATATCGTTGTCACGGCAACGACAGGCACGACGGAAGGAATATAGTATATCGCCCGGAAAAAGCCGCGCGCGCGAATGGGCCGGTTCAGCAGCGACGCAAGCATAAAGGCAAATATGGTGTTCAAAGGCACGGACAGAAACACAAAGTAGTTCGTTGCCTTCAACGATTTGAAGAAAAGCGAATCCGTACCGTCAAACAGCTCTCTGTAATTTCTCCATCCGACAAAAGAGGGCGTATTGATGATCTGATAATCGGTAAAGCTGAGCACAAAGCTCGCCACCATCGGCACCATGGTGAAGATCAGAAAGCCTAGGATTGCCGGAGCAGCCAACAGGTAACCGGCGCGGGCGTTGCGCCTCATAAAGGTGCTCCTGCCGCGGCGAACGACGGGCGTCGCATGCACAGTTCATTCCTCCCTTTTTGCGCCATTATGGCGCGAGGACACCGGCCGATGGCCCGTGTCCTCGCTCAATGTGCCGCTGCGGTTTACTTGGCCAAAATCGCGTTGACGTCCGCCTCGACGGAGGCCAGCGCTTCGGCCGCGGTGGTTTCACCCAGCCAGACGTTATCCAGGGCCGGCGCGACGATGGCTTCGATCTCGTCGAAATTGGGCATGTACATGTTCATGAAGGGACGGCCATATTCAAGAGTGGAATCGATGAACGTGGCCTTGAAGCCGGAAGGATGATACTTGTTGTTCAGCGCCCACTTGTCCAGCAGTTCCTCTTCTTCAAGCCAGGCCTTCTGCACGGGCATCCACAGACCGCGCGCGTGTACGTTCAGCACGGAATCGGGAGAGTACATCCACTTCCAGAGCTCCCACGCGGCGTCCGGATACTTGCTGTTGGCGTTGGTGACGACGGTGCCGCCCTGCATGACGCTGGCCTTCACATCGCCCATCTGGGGCAGCGGCACCAGGTCAAAGTTCATGTCGGAATCGCCCAGGTCGAGACAATTCCACTGGCCGCCCACGTACATCGCGACCATGTTGCTCTGCAGCGCGATGACCGGGGAGGGGATGGCCTTCGCCTGGATCGGCGAGGGCGCCACGTGCTCGACGTTCACGGCGTCGGCGATCTTCTGGATAGCTTCAGTCGCCGCGGGCTCCGTCAGGGCGAACTTGGTATGATCTTCATTGAAATAGTCGCCGCCATTGGACCAGACAAAGGAAATGTATCCAGTAGCGCCGGTAGAGATCTGCGCGCCATACTGCACGATGTTCTCGGCGTTGAATCCCTCTTCATCGGGATGCTTGCCTGAGGCGTCTACGGTCAGCTTCTTCGCGATGGCGATGAAATCGTCCCACGTCCAGTCTGCAGAGGGATATTCAACGCCGGCGGCGTCGAACATGTCCTTGTTGTAGAAAACACCGAAGGGCTCGATTGCCGGGATGGAGCCAAAGGCCTTGCCCTCTTCCCATTCGTACCAGGTGCCGTCCACGAAATCGTCCTTGGAGAGGACCGGGTCGTCAGCCAGCCGGTCGTAGACGTTCACCAGCTCGCCCTCCTTCGCCCACGCGAAGGCCATCGGAATGCTCATATAGCAGGTGTCCGGCGCTTCACCAGCGGCGGCCATGGTCTGCATCTTGGTATCATATTCGTTCGGCACGTGTACGGATTCCACCGTGACGCCGGGATGGGCTTCCTCAAAGTCCTTCATGGCGGCGTTGATGACTTCCTTCTCGATGGGGCTGCCCCAGAAGGTGAACACCAGATGAGCTCCATCCTCGTAGGCCAGGGCGGGCAGCATGCCGAGGGCCAGGATGAGTACCAGAGACAGTGCGATCAGTTTCTTCACAGTCGACAACCTCCTTAATATTTGATTTACATACATTATGTTACAACACGTCAATCGATGAAGTCTATGTAAATTTTCTCTGCTTGTGTCACGATTCCAAGATGTTTTCACCTTGATCGGCTGTCTCGACGGGAATGACGATCGTCACGCGCGTGTATTTGCCCACTTCCGAATCAAAGTTCAGCGTAAACCGTTCGCCGTACAGGATCCCGAGGCGGCGATAAACGTTCATCACGCCGATGCTATGCGACGACGCCTCATCACCCGTCGGCTCACGCGTCAGCTGCTCGAGCAGCTGCGGCTGTATGCCGTTCCCGTCGTCAAAGACCTCAAAAGTGGCGTTCTGCCCGACCAGTTCAGCCCGGATTCGGACCATGCCTCGCTTACGCCCTTTAAAGCCGTGCAGCACGGCGTTTTCGACAAACGGCTGCAGGAACAGCTTTGGCACCCTGATCTGCATGACCTCGTCCGGTACCTCCACGCAGAATTCGTACTCCCTGCTGAAGCGGATGGAGACGATGCGCACGTAACTCTCCAGCCACTGCAGGTCCTCCCTCAGCGTCACCATGCTTCGCCCCGTGTCCGTCGTATAACGCAGCATGCCCGACAGCATGCGGATGACCTGGCGCGATTGGGCGTAGGCCGTCTCGTCGATCATCCAGTCGATGATGTTGAGCGTGTTATACAGAAAATGCGGGTTAATCTGAAGGTTCAACGAGGCAAGCTCGGCGTCGCGCTCGGACAGTTTGATCTCATAGTTCTCGTGTATTAACTTATACAGCCGATCCCGCATGGCATTGAACGCCTGGACCATGTCGTCGAATTCGTAATACGCGTGTTCAGGCAACGGAGAGTGAAAGTCACCTTCGCCAAGGCGGGTAAAGGCCACATGCATTTCATTGATGGGTTTCATCAGCATCCTCTGCAGAATGAGTGTCAGCGCACAGGCCAGCACCCCTAACGCCGCCGTGATCGTGACAAGCCGCTGCAAAAGCGAATCGCGCACCTCCCGCGCCGGGGCGTCCCAGGGCATCTGTATCGTGGCAATCCAGCCGTTAGCCTGAATGCGCGCGGTGCAGAAGAAGTACTTCTCTCCCCTATCCGTATACACGCCGCGGTCGTCCTCACTTCTCAGGACATTGTCGACCCACGACTGCGGCATGCGTTGGTAGAGCAGGTCAGCGTTGTTGGAATAGACCACCTGACCGTTCTCATCGGTGATGATCATGTCGCTGTACTGCAGCACGCGCTGTCCGTTGAAGAACTGATGAAAAAAATCTGGTTCAAAACTGAGAACCAGCAGAGGTCTTTTTTTCAGGTTTGACAGGCTGATGTGAATGAAGCCGCCGTTCGACAAGGTGTCAAGGCAGTACATGCGCATCGGCATGGCCAAAGAAAACAGGTATTCCGGCGTATAGGGTACGTCATCATGCCCATTGCCAAACATGTCGGCAAATCGATAGGTCGGTATCCATGATACGCTCTCCGTCGATCTCATCGCTTCCTCATACAGGTCTGAGTGCTGAAAAACGGCTGTCGATACGCCAACCGGTTTGAATACCTCTTCATTGAATACAAAATCATCCGTCACGAGGTTGACCGTATACAGCGAATCCAGCCCGTAAAAGCGCTGCGTCATCAGTGGCACAAGCGCCCGCTGCGCCGCCCAGAGACGCCCGTTGTGGGTCTGACCTCCCGAATCGGAATAGGCGGACTTCAGCTGCCGGTAGACGTCGAAACTACTGGCAAAAACGCTGCATCGATCCGTGATGTCGCGGATCCTCGTGTCGATGCTTGTCGTGCCGGACCGTGCCAGATATACGACATTGTCGATGGCCATCTCGCGCAGCCCCTGGTCGCTGCGCAGGATCAGAACCCCGCCGATCAGGCCGACGCAGAGCGCCGTGAGCAGGAACATACATATGAGAATGCACGTACTCATGCGCAGCTTTTTCTTCATCACGGTCTCATGTCCTTCCTTCTCTCCGTCGGTATCGCCCAGGCGGCACGCCGTACTCCGCGCGAAAAGTCCGGATAAAGTAGCCTGTCGTGCGGTATCCCAGCGCCGCGGCAATTTTATCGATGTTTGCGTCGCTCTTCATCAGAAGATCCACAGCCCGTTCCATGCGAATCTTGCGCAGATAGGCGGAATAGGAAACTCCCGTATTCTGCTTGAACAGGGCTGAAAGATAATTCGGATTATAGTGACATTTCTCGGCCATACTCTCGAGAGATATGTCCTCGCTCATATGCTCTTTTATGTATGAAATGACGTACTGAATCGTATCGTCGTTTGCCTTGTCGTCTCTTTCCGCCACGTTCTCGCCGCAAAACACCGTCAGCAGCCTGCAGAGCTCTTCTTCATCGACGGGTTTGAGCAGATAGTCCACCGCGCCGAGACGCATAGCCTGCTGCGCGTATACGAAAAGATCATACGCGCTCATGATGACGATTTTCATGGCTTTGCGCTTCTTTTCAGGAATGCGCTCGAGCAGCGCCAGGCCGTCCATATCCTCCATGCGTATGTCCGTGAACAGGATATCCGGCTGTCGTTCGTCCATGCAGCGCAGCGCTTCCTCGCCGCTGTACGCGCCTTTGATTTCCGCGTCCGGACACAGCCGTTGGAGAAGCCGGAGCATCCCCTCGACATGGCGGGGCTCGTCGTCCACGACCAGCATTTGAAGCATTTCCAGCACTTCCTCCCCTCTTTGTAAAATTATTATAATGTTTCACATTTTACAGCGTCAATGTAACATTCCTTTGAAAAAATGAAAAAACACAGTTTTTGACGTGCCGGACTTGTGCGTCTCTCCCCGGCCTGCTATGATTAAGATACGATTATTTTATTGGAGGTGTACGTATGCAGCAGATCCCGCTGGAACCCGTTTCCTTCCAACATGTCAAGATCACGGACGGCTTCTGGAAGAGCCGCATCGATACCAACCGCGACGTCACAGCCAGGGTGTGCGTCGATCAGTGCGAACAGACGCACCGGATCGAAAACTTCCGCGTCGCCTCCGGCCGGAAAGCCGGGACCTTCGGCGGCATCTACTACAACGACAGCGACGTGTACAAGGTCCTCGAGGGCATCGCGTATATGCTGATGGATCACGGCGACCCGGCCCTTGAAAAGACCGCCGACGACATCATCGACGATATCTGCGCCGCGCAACAGGAGGACGGCTACCTCTATACGTATTTCACGCTCAACACGCCTGAAAACCGCTGGACCGACATGAGCTTTCACGAGGCTTATTGCCTCGGCCATATGGTCGAAGGCGCCGTCGCCTATCATCGCGCGACCGGCAAGGACAAGTGGCTGAAGGCCGCGATCCGCGCCGTGCGTCAGATGATGAGCGTGATCGGGCCGGGCAAAAAGCACTGGGTCACCGGACATGAGGAACTCGAACTGGCGCTGGTGACTTTGTACCGCCATACGGGGGACGAATCCTTCCTGGACTACGCGCAGTGGCTGGTTGACGAGCGCGGCCACGGCCACCTGTCCACACCCATGTATGCCAATAAGGATTTCTTTAAGCCTGAATACTGCCAGGACGACGTCCCCGCCCGCGAACTGAGCCGCGTCACGGGGCATGCCGTCCGCGCCATGTACTACTACAGCGCGCTGGCTGACATCGCGTCTCTGAAGGGCGACAAGGCGCTGGAGGCCGCTCTCCTGCGGCTGTGGAACAACGTGGTGCCCGCCAACTACTACATCACCGGCGGCATCGGACAGAGCGCTCATAACGAGGGCTTCACGCGCGACTGGTCGCTGCCCAACCTCACAGCCTACTGCGAGACCTGCGCCGCCGTCGGTATGGCGCTGTGGAACCATCGGATGAACCTCCTGACGGGCGAGGCAAAATACGCCGACATCGTGGAAACTGAGATGTACAACGGGATCCTTTCGGGCGTTTCGCTGTCCGGCGACCGATTCTTCTACGTCAATCCGCTCTCCAGCGTCGGCGCGCAGCACCGCCAGCGCTGGTACGGCACCTCGTGCTGCCCGACGAACATCGTCCGCTTCCTGCCCTCGGTGGGCGGATACGCCTACGCGACGGATGACGGCGGCGTCTACGTCAACCAGTACCTGCCCGGCCGTGCGGAGTTGACGACAAAGGCGGGCGAGGTCGAGCTGTGCGTAAACACGAACTACCCCTGGGACGGGCAGATCTCGATCAGCGTCATAAAGGCCCCCGACGGCGCGCGCCTGTCGCTGCGCATACCGGGCTGGTGCAAATCGTGGTCGATCACGCAGAACGGCGCGAGCGTCGCCCCCATATGTGAAAAGGGATATGCGGCGCTGTCCGTCCGCGCGGACAACCGCGTCGAACTGACGCTCGACATGCCGGTCCGCCTGGAGCGCGCCGATCCCCGCGTCGTCGAAGACGCCGGCCGAGTCGCCGTGGCCCGCGGCCCCATCGTCTACTGCGCGGAAGAAGTCGACAACCCCGGCATCGTCAGCGAGTATTTCCCGGCTGAAAAGTCGATATCCGTCTCCGCCCAGGCGCAGCTTGCGAGCGCGGATGGCCTTCCGGACGGAACCGTCGCCCTGAGCATGGACGGCGTCACGCTGATCCCCTACTGCCTGTGGGACAACCGCGCCGCCGGGGCCATGGCCGTGTGGTTGAAAGAGCGGCCCTGAGGCCGGTTCGCCCAAAGCCGGGCGGCGCGCGCCGTCAAAGCGAATATAGAAAACGAACGTCCAAGACACTCTGAAGTAAACAAGGCTCCCCCTGAAGCAGACGCTGGAACGCACAAGCCAGTAAAGCCTCAGGGGGAGAAATCATATGCAGGTCAACAAGACACACGACGCCTTAGGATTATTTTCCTGAAGTTGAACCTTTTTGCTCCCAAAAAGCGACTATATGAGTGAAAACCGGTTTTCAAACGCTCTCAGAGGGAGGCCGATGCCTGTGGATGAATTTGAGGCGCTGCTTGCTTCCGGCATAACAGCGGTGGAGCGGTGGCTCAACGCGCGTATCGGCAATCGGGCGGACGCTGAAGACGTGCTGCAGGAGACCTGCCTCGCGGCGTATCAGGGTTTTGCAGGGCTTAAGGACAAGAAATCCTTTCTTCCCTGGATTCTCGGCATCGCGCGGCGGAAATGCGCGGATTGGTATCGCGCCCATGCGAAAGACCAAACGATTCTCATGGGAGATCCGCCCGACCGGGCCGAATCCTTTTCGGAAGATTCTCTTGTCGAGGAAACCCTGTTGAGCCTCCCCGAGAAAGACAGAACGATGCTTCGTCTGTTCTACCAGGAAAGAATGTCCCAAAGAGAAATATCCGACCGCCTTCACATACCCGAAGGCACTGTCAAAAGCCGAATGAATGCAGCCCGAACAAGGTTTCGTGCCGCATACCCGTATCCGCCCAAAGGAGGAATCATCATGGAACGCGCAAAAAAGCTGTCTCTGCCGGAATTTCTGCCGGATTACACGATAGACTGGAAGGAAGAACCGCCCTTCACCGTCATGTGCGAAGAACTGTCCGGCTGGTTCGTCGTCCCTCATCTCGGCGAAAAGCTTGTCTGGGGTATGTATGACCTGCCGTCGAGAAAGCTCGACGTGTCCTATGAAATGACTGTCATCGGTCCGGCAAGCGTTCACGGACTGGACGGGGTGGCCATTCGGGCGACAGTCCTGCCGCCTCAAACCTTGATCGCCGCAGGCCAACCAATAAAGGACGCCGTCGAGGCCTCCACCGGCGGTCAGGAAGAATGGACGTTCATCGCTCAGGAGAAGGACGGCTTTACCCGATTCCTGTCAGCCGAGCATGTCGAAGAAGGCGTCAGAACGCTGACGACGTTCCTCGACGGCAAGGACTTTATGGATAACTGGGGCTTCGGCGAAGACAACTGCGGGACGCCTGTCAACCGCCGGATGGAAGGGAAGATCATGAGGCGCGGAACGGCCGTCACCACGGCTTCGGAAGGCGCTTATATGGATATCGTAGGCCGATGCGACGTGAAGATGAGCGGCAAAGTATACGATACCGTCTGTCTCATGGATCTGGGCCTGTACGAGGAAGGCATGGTCAGCGAGCAGTATCTGGATCAGGACGGCCGCACGGTTCTTTGGCGCCGGTTCAATCAGGACGATTGGGATATCGACCGCTACGGCAGGAGATGGTCCGAACTCCTTCCGGACAACGAGCGGATCACCGTCAACGGCAAGCTGTATGTTCACTGGTATGACTGTATTTGCCTCAGATGAACCCGGACCTTGTGTCTGCACGGCCTTGGACGGTCGATCAAAAGCGGCAGAGAATGCTCTCTGCCGCTTTGCATTAATCTTTATTCTCATTGGCTATGGTAAACTGCCGCACTCCGTCGAACAGGCCGTCGCTGTTGAGCACGCCGACGAGCCTGACCGTCTCATTCACGGACTCGCGCATGCCGCCCTCGATCCAGCATATGATCACCGAGCAGATGACGCCGGTATAGTAGCGCGTCAGGTATTTGCGCTGGTAGCGGGTCACGTCATAGGTCTCGCCGTGGTAATTCCCCAGCCACACGATGGCGTCGTCCACGACCTTGGCGACCTTTTCGCCCATCCGCTCCTGAAAGGCCTGCAAAAACGCGCCCTTGCACCTGGAGGCGTACACGGCTCTGACAAAGTCGTCGTGGCCCTTGAGCCATTCGACGATGCCATGAAGCGCCTGTTCCCAGTCCTGGAACGCGGGGCTCTCCCCGGTGATCTCGTCCAGCTCCTGCCAGACGGCCGAGACGATCAGCGCCGCGATGTCCGGGAAGTGATTGTAAAACGTCTTTCTGTTGACTTCGGCCCGCTCTGTCAGCTCCACGACGGAAATGTCGTCCAGCGGCTTTTCATCCATCATGTCTACAAGGGTCCTGCGCAGCAGCGTGTCGATGTACTTGGCCATGAGCGGTCCTCCCTTCCAACGATGAATTATGACTGACCAGGCGCAGCGTTCAGCTCCTGTCCGCCGTGTTCTCCCTCGTCCGGCCGCGCCTTATCGGGCTTCGGCTTCTCAGGCTTGAACTTTTCGCAGGCTTTGCGCGCCGCCTCGCCCGCCGCCTGCGGGCCGTTCAGGACAAAGGCCTCGATCACGCCGCAGGCGTCCAGATAGCTGTCGAAGGCGATCTTGCGTGCCTCGGGCGTCTGATAGGGCGCAAGCACCCAGTCGACGAGATCCCAGCCCTCGGGCGGATGCCCCGTACCGACGCGCACGCGGGGGAAATCGTCCCGTCCCAGAAGATAGATGATATTGCGCATGCCGTTGTGCGTGCCGGCGCTCCCCTTGGGGCGGAAGCGCACGTGCCCCGGATTCAGGTCGATGTCGTCGTACACCACGAGAAGGTTCTCGGGCTCGACCTTGTACCAGTTCATCAGCTCGACCACGCTCTCGCCGGACAGGTTCATATACGTCTGCGGCATCGCCAGCGCGACCCGTTCCCCGCCGACCCGCGTCTCCGCGATGCGGGCCTTGCACTTGAGCCTGTCAAAAGACGCGCCCCATTTGTCGGCCAGCAGCGTCAATACGTCAAATCCCACGTTATGCCGCGTGTGGGCGTACTTGTCTCCGGGATTTCCCAAACCTACGATCACATACATGGGCGGCGTTCCTCTCATTCCTCATTGCCCGCTTCACGCGAAGGGCGTTACATCGTGTATATCCAGTCGGAGGGCACGACGCGCGCCGCGCCCGTCTCCCTGTCGACGCCTTCAAGGATCAGCAGGGAAGTCACGCCGTCCACCCGCTTCTTCTGCGGTTCAGCCTTGGCGATGACCACGCCCGTTCCCACGACGCTCACGTCGAATTCCTTCATCAGGTCGTGCATGCCCTTGAGCGTGCCGCCGCCCTTCATGAAGTCGTCGATGATCAGGGCCTTCTGCCCCGGCGTCACGGCCCGGCGCGCCAGCGCCATCGTCTCGATGCGGTCGCTGCCGTCGCCTGAAATGTAGTTGATCTTCACCGCGCTGCCCTCGTAAGCCTTTGAATCGCGCCGGGCGATCACCAGGGGCACGTCCAGCGCCCGAGCCGTCATCATCGCGACGGGGATGCCCTTCGTCTCCATGGTCAGCACGAAATCCGGCGCCCTGTCGTAATAGCGGCTGGCGAGGATCTGCCCCATCACCTCGCAAAGATCGGCGTCGCAGGTGATGTCGTTCGTGTAAAGAAAGTCGCCCGGCAGCACGCGCCCCGGCTTCTCCAGACGGCGGCAGAGGTCGTTCAGCGCGGAGATAACCTTCTCGCGGGAGGGGATCGCCCGGTACACAACGCCGCCCGCCGCGCCGGCCACCGTCGTCAGCCGGCCGAGGTCAAACTGCCTCAGAGCCGCGGCCAGGATGCTCAGGTCCTCGCTGATGGTGGACTTGGCCGAGCCGAACATTTCCGTAAACTCCGACAGCGTGTACAGCCTGTTGGGCGTGGACGTGAGAATGCGCGTCATGGCAGCAAGGCGTTCGTTTCTCTTGATGCGTTCCATAGGTTCATGCCCTCGTTTCCGCGTGAATTCATAGACCACTTTATTATAAAGCAAATCCGGCGCCCGTGCCATACGGGCGCCGGCATTATTCGTAATTTAACGAACATTTTTGCCCTTGTTCGGGAAAATCATCAGGTTTTCACCTTGGACGCCGCCTCGCGCAGCCGATCGACATAGTCGAGATGCTCCCAGGGCAGGTCGATGTCCGTGCGGCCGAAGTGGCCGTAGGCGGCCGTCTGCGCGTAGATGGGACGGCGCAGATCAAGCCGGTCGATGATGGCGGCGGGGCGCAGGTCGAACACCTCTCCGACCACGCGGGCCAGCACGTCGTCCGGCAGGACGCCCGTGCCGAAGGTGTCCACCGTTAGCGACACCGGACGCGCCACGCCGATGGCGTAGGCCACGCCGATCTCGCACTTCGAGGCCAATCCCGCGGCGACCACGTTCTTCGCCGCGTGGCGCGTGGCGTAGGCGGCGGAGCGGTCGACCTTCGTCGGATCCTTGCCGGAGAAGCAGCCGCCGCCGTGATGGCCGTACCCGCCGTATGTGTCCACGATGATCTTTCGCCCGGTGAGGCCGCTGTCGCCCTGCGGGCCGCCCACGACGAAGCGTCCCGTCGGGTTGACCAGATAGCGAGTGTCATCGTCCAGCAGCTCAGCGGGGATGGCGCGGCGAATGACCTTTTCGATCATGTCCTTCTCGATGGTATCGTGATCGACTTCCGGCGCGTGCTGCGTCGAGAGCACGACCGTGTGGATGCGCAGGGGTTTCCCGTCTTCATACTCCACGGTAACCTGCGCCTTGCCGTCCGGCCGCAGATACGGGATCTCGCCGGACTTGCGGGCCTCGGCCAGCCGTCGCGTCACGCGGTGCGCCATCGCGATGGCCATGGGCATATACTCGGGCGTCTCGTCGCAGGCGTAGCCGAACATCATCCCCTGGTCGCCCGCGCCGATGTCGTGCGCGTCGACGCCGCGCCCCTCCAGCGCGTTGTCCACGCCCTGCGCGATGTCGGGGGACTGCTCGTCGATGGAGACCAGCACGGCGCAGGACTCGCCGTCAAAGCCGTACTTCGCCCGGTCATAGCCGATGTCGATGACCTTCTGCCGGGCGATCTTGTCGATGGGCACGTAGGCGGACGTGGTGATCTCCCCCATCACGAGGATCAGGCCCGTCGTCGTTATGCATTCGCAGGCCACGTGGGCCATGGGGTCTTCCGCCAGGACCGCGTCCAGCACCGCGTCGGAGATCTGGTCGCAGATCTTGTCCGGATGCCCTTCCGTCACGGATTCCGAGGTAAACAGTGTGCGCATAAAGCTTTCCTTTCTCTGACGTCTCTGCGTCGGCCGTTGATGTTCTGAACCTGCCGGCCGCGCAAAAACGCGCGGCTGAAAATAAGGCCGCGCGCATAAAAACACGTAACAACCTCATCTTTCAGCAATTGCTTGCTGCGGGAATTGGCACCACTGTCACAAAGCGACCGGTTGCCGGGTTTCATAGGGCCCGTCCCTCAACCACTCTTGATAAGGCAGGTATTCAGTTGATTCAATTATAATATGCTGGGGTTATATGTCAAGTAAAGATCTTGCGGTTCTTCCTGAACCACGCTCACGACTCTACTGGACACTTTAGCACTGAGAGCCGATTTTGTCCACTACTACTGGACAATTTTATTGAAAAGTGAAAAATTGTCCAGTAGGATTTCATATGACATGAGGTTTACAGCTCCTGTGCACTCATTTTCCGATACGCCGTACCGCCGCCCTGTTCTTATTTCCAGCCGCCGGACCTGCGCCTCTCCTGAATAATCAATCGAGCAGCGAAAACATGTTCAGTCCGCAATGCCCTCTCTCCACCGCCCCTGGCGAAACCGCAGCCCGATCCAGACGCAGCGCGCCAGGTTGTCCACACACATGCAGACCACTGAGGCCGCCATCGCCACCGTCAGCGTGCTCAGGAGGGCGGGATTCGCCGCAACAGCCGCGTCCGTGACCGGACGCAGGACATCTTTACAGATGACGCTCACGCTCAGGGACACGCCCACCACGCGAATGGCCCAGTTGCAGACGGCGGTAATGATAAAGGGCCATTTGGTATCGCCCGCGCCGCGCAGAGAACCGGCGTAAATCCACGCCATCGTCTGAACGGGCTGGATGAACGCCACGATGCGCAGGCAGACCTTCGCCATGGCGATGACGTCCTCGTCCGGCGTGATGATGCGCACCAGCGGATCGGCAAAGACATAGAGGCCGATCCCCGCCAGGGTCATGATCCCCGCGCCGAGGAGGATGGTCGTGCGGTTGTACTTCTGAGCCAGGTCGGGCTTTTTCGCGCCCAGCGCCTGACCGACGAGCGTGGTCGCCGCCGTGGCGAAGGCAAACGCCGGCATGAAGGAGATGGACTCGCAGTTCGAATACACGGCCTGCGCGGCGATCGCGACGGTGCCGAGGGAATTGATGAACTTCGCGATGATGATCGACGCGAAGGACATGCAGAACCGCTCGCCCATGGCCGGCAGGCTCAGCCGGACGATGCGCTTAATGACCTTGCCGTCCGGGAGGAAGGAGTCCTTCAGGCTGATGCGCGTGGGATCATCCTTGACGAAGAGCATGACGCCCAGCGCCATCCCGCCCACCAGCCAGCTGAAGCCCGTGGACGCGGCCGCGCCGTTGACGCCCCAGCCCGCGCCGATCACCGTCAGGTTGAGACCCATCACGTTCACCGTGTGGGTCGGGTTGATGAGGATGTAGTTTCCCACGACGTTCAGGATGTTCACGAATATATTGATGTGCAGGGGCGTCTTAGTGTCGCCCCGTCCCCGGAAGACCGATCCCAGCACCATCATGGCCATGGAGAACAGCCGGAAGCACGACGTAATGAGCAGGTACTGCGACGCCGTATCGAGGATTTCCGGATCCGCGCCCATCCACATGGGGATCTGCCGGTACAGGATGACGGGCACCAGCGCCACGGGCAGCCCCACGATGGCCAGGAGGATCAGCGCGTGGCGGATATAGGTCTTCGCCGCCTCGACATCTCTGGCGCCGACGCTTCGGGCCACGTAGGCCGTGATGCCCGTGCCCAGCGCCATCATGACTCCGCTGATCAGGAACACGAACGAATTGCTGATGGAGACAGACGCCGTGGCGTTCTTCCCCAGGGCGCCGACCATGGCCGTGTCGGCAAAGCTCACCATCGTGGACAGGATCTGTTCCAGAAACAGCGGCCACGCCAGCCACAGGATCACGCGGATCGGCGAAATGCTCTCGTCCGTGAGGTCGTATTTGCGCGCGGCGCGGCGCGGCGCGGCGTTGTTTTTCTTAAATATTATAGACATACATCATTCCTCGGGAAAACGTGGCGTCACTTTAAAACAGGACGACTCCCGTAATTATCATGATACGATAAATCAGAGTCACGCGCACGCCGAATCTTGTGTTCAACGGAAATTTAACAAACAGACGAAGGCCGGAGGCGTGATGACTGCGCCGCCATGTAATAAACAGAATTGAAGGATACGGTTTACTTTCTCGCTACCTTATGGTAAGATTGGTGGCGAGAAAGTGTCGTTTTGTTTTCACAGGGTTGAGGTGGTACAAATGAACAATCTTGTCTGAAAGGGCTTAGTGATGAATTTACTTATTGAGCGAACGTATCTGGCCACGGAATGGGGAAAGGATTTCGTCGGTTCGCTGTCGGCTGCGGCGAAGAAAAACAAAACACAGTTGCAGATATTTCAGGATCCGCATGAAATCACGGCTTCGGACAGTCAAATCTATGTTATAGGCATAGACAAGGCATGGCTGCAGAACTGCGAACGGACCATCCTGAGCAACAACAACACACCTGTTTATATCTGTTCACTGCCCGAAACCGACGCAAAGAGCAGTTCGATCGTTTATGATCAGAACGATATCATTCAGAGTAGCATCGCCTTAATAAAAAAACACAGTATCGAGAGAATCGCTCTCGTTGGCATTGGCAGAAACGACAAATCCGATTTGGCAAAGGCGAATTCTTTTACTAAAACGTGTGAAGACCGGGACGTTTTCTATTTTGACGGCGATGTGTCGGAGAGCATAAACCGTTTCTTTTCTTCCGGTCGAACATACAACGGCGTAATATGCTCCAACGATATCATCGCCGTATACTTAATGAAACGCCTGTCCGACAAAAATATCAGGGTTCCGGATGACATTCAGATCATCGGCAACGGAGGACTGTGGCTGGGGCAACACGTGACCTGCCCTATTACGTCATTCTATTATGATAACAGCAGTGTCGCCAGGTTCATGTTGAGGTTTTCCAGAATATTCAGCTTATTACCGGGCGGCAGTTCGTTTCACATCAGGGTCAAGGCCGTCCTGAAAGAACGTGAATCCACAGGTCATCAAAGCAAAACAGCCAGTTGTTCAATCAATACCAACAGTTACTTTCTCTCCGATACCGTTCTTCCTTCAAACGACCCGGATTTTAACGCATTGTCCAGGATTAATAACGTTTTTTCTTCCATTCATCCCGATGATCTTAAAATCGCGTCAATGCTCATCGCCGGCGAGAAGTATGCTGACATAGCGGAAGCCGTCATGTTAAGCCAGGACGCCGTCAAATACCAGATCAGAAAGCTATACGGCTCCTTCTCCATACACACCAGGGAAGAACTTACGGCTTTGATAAACCGGTATAACATCTCCTTAGGGTAATTTACGCATATCCAATTTCCGTGATAACTTACCTTTTCATTTGTTTTCGGGCAGGATATAATGAATTCACAGTACAGGAAATCAGGTAATCCAAATGGCATTACTGTTTTTTTCAACCGTCCTGCTTGTTGCCAGCTTTAACGTTAATAAACTATATCAGCAAAGCAGCGGAACCCTCAAAGCGTCCATCTGGTTCAATGCGCTTCTGGGGTTGTTTGCATCGGTATCCTTTCTCCTGATGAATGGTTTCCGTCTGGAAACCAATTCATTTTCTTTTTTTATGAGCGCGCTTTCGGGTATTTTTGTGATTCTGCATACGCTATGCGGTTTTCGAATCATATCTATCGGCAGAACTTCCCTTTATACAATGTTTGTCATGGCCGGCGGAATGCTTCTCCCTTATACATGGGGCATTGTCGTATTAAACGAAACTTTTTATACATTACATCTCATCGGCCTGTCGCTCATACTGATTTCCATGGCCCTTTTTAATATGATAGAAGGCGGTTTTCGAAAGGATCTGCTGATACCCTGCGTCCTTGCGTTTTTGTTTAACGGTATCGTAGGCATCGTAACAAAAGAACATCAGATCAGTTCGCGAGCCGTTTCATCCATGGATTTTGTTATAATGAGTAATCTTGTCAAGCTGGCTGTCTGTTCCGCTATACTGTTATTTTTAAATAAAACAGCCGGCAGTCCGAAAAAACAGACCGTCAGCAGACGACAGGTGTTATTGATTTTCCTTTCGGCAATCACAAGCGGTTTATCTTACCTGGCGGGTTTAGTCTGCGCGAAGACCCTGCCCGCCTCTCTCTATTCGCCGCTTCAGACCGGCGGAACGATTCTCCTCTCCGCCATGACCGGCAGAGTGTTCTTTGCCGAAAAACTTACTCATAAGGATTACGCGGCGTTGGCTCTTTGCCTGATCGGTACATGTTTGTTCATAAAGTAAGACTGCCATAAATGTGAAAACACGCAAAAACTCTTCCCGGGTTCATTCTTCCTGCGGGCCGGGAAGAGTTTTCAATTTCGCGTCAGCCGAGCGGCGTCAGCTTCACCGGAGCTCTACGGGAGTATTTGAAAGACACTGTGTATCTCCAAGCGATCCACGGTGAACCTAAGCCAGCCGTCTTCCCATGAGAAAGGCACTTTCTCATTCTCCGGCTGGCGAATCACACATTGCGGTTTCTGTTCTGTACGCAGAGCGACTTTCAGAGGCCCAATAGCCGGAATCTCTGAATATGACCTGACATTCTGATTATCGCTCGCGTCGATGGAATTGATGAGATTAAGCGTCAGGTATCCGTCTTTTTTCATGATGACGGGTTCGGCGTACATGGAGCCCTCCACTCTGACAATACGCTCCGGATACAGAATATCGAACAGAGCTTTCGTCAGTTCGCGAATGAGGGTCGTCATATTGTAACTGTACAGATCACCCAGATCGAAACAGGTTGCGCATACAACGCCTGTCTTAAATTTCCTGCTGACGATCGCGGGATGCGCTTCATCTATGAACGTATTATCCTCCCGGTACCGGAAAAGGGTATCCCAGCCCGTAAGATCAGTAAAATCAGCCGCGTTACCCATATAGCAGGCTAATCTGCCGTTATATTCCAAACAGACGCGTTTTTTATTCTGCATCGGTTCGATTGAAATGCCGAATTCATCCGAAAAATGATCCGTCGCCCTGGGGCCGCAGAGCAGGACCTTGCCGCCGTTCTCGACATATCTGACGACAGCGGATTTGACGGATTCCTCAAGTAAGTCCGTATCCGGAACCATGAGAAGCCCATAATCCGCCAATTTACCTTCTTCCAGCTGATATGAAAGGATCGCGTTTGTCGTGAGTTGAGTATTGGCGCAGAGGTCAAACAGACCGGTTACACAACGGCTTAGTTCGCTCGAATTGCCCAGCAGTATCTGTTTCCCTTTAAATTTGCTCGCGGCGTCGGAAAACAACACGGCTGTCTGTGGAACCGGTTCGGCGTGATAACAGAACGGCTCGCGCGAGCGGCAGAATTCGGCTATTGCCCTGAAATCCCCGCCGGCCCAGTCCGTGGCGATTCCACCGCCGCCAAACTGATGTATTACGAACTGATATCCTCCGCCCAGCGAGATGACTTCCGCCGCCTCCTGACACAGCTGATTGGCTTCCTTTAAACTGCGGTTTTCCGTAGGCCAGCCTTCACCGTAGCGCGATGTCCGCGAGCTTACGCCCCAGGACATCAGGTCCCACGGCAGTCCGTGCGCCATCATGAGCCGTCCGTGGAACCGGCCGCTGCTCAGCGCGTGCATCGGCGAAAAATCGCCCGACAAAAACTCGACTTCCGGCATCGGTTTTTCCGGCATATGAGCCGAATATATCCAGTTGCTGGTTATTTGAAAATCCGGCCTTACGGCTTTGACTTCCGTGATATAATGCCTGACATAGTCGCGAAAGCCCCGCCGGCAAAACTCTCGATACTCTTCCAAACCTTCTTCTCCGGTACGCGGGCAATGAGATTTACCCGTTCTCTGCTTCCAGGCTTCTCTGGCGTAACGGGAATAGTCCACTTCCTCGGCCCAGCAGTCACCGTCGATCCATGCGCCATCCAGATCGTAATCTACCGCGATTTCCTTCAATTGCGGAATAAGTATCTGATCGGCATATGGGCTGAACACCGAAACGAATTTCGTCGATACTTCGCCGTCCTCGGAGATAACCGCCCAGTCCGGATGGGCTCTCACAACGCATTCGTCGTAGACGCCGCTGTGATGCGCAAACAGCGCAATGCCTCTTTCCGCGGTAATCCTGCGAAGCTCCTTAAGGATATCGCACTTCATGCCGGGAGCGCGCGTGCCGATATTCGTGGGATACGAGGAATACCCGGGATGCCCTTTCGTGTCACACTGCATGTAATCAGGCCGCATCTCGTCAAGAAGGCGGATAAAGGTTTCCGGATACATCTTCTCACAGATCGGGCGCGCGTTGGGTTCGGCGTGGAAATCCATATGAATGCCGACCATGGATTCGATCCTTTTCTTTCTGCTTCTCATAATCATTTTCCCCCGATTCAGTATTGTATGCCTGTATTTCCCCCGGCATGGAGGAAACACAGGCATGCGTTCGTTCCGAAACCTCTTATACCGACAACAGATTACCTGGCCTGCAACGCGTCATAGGCGGTCTGAATCAGTTCGATGCAACGGTCAAACCCGCCGGAGCTCAGCGTATCCAGATAGGTCTGCCAGTCCGCGTCAAGGTCCATCTCGCCGTTGATAAAGGCGACCTGGCAGGACTGAATATAGTTATCAGCGATGGTGTACAACTGAGTCAGTTCTTCCTGATCCTCGCTGGAGAAGAACATGACTTTGGGCAGCAGATGCTCCCTGTCGGCGTAATCGATGACCTTCATGGATTCGTCGTACAGGAGATAATCGATGTTCTGCGACAGATAGACATCCAGGTTTTCATGATCCACGGCTTTCCAGCTGTAGAAGAAGTCCGCACAGTAGTTTACAGGCCGGAGATTGATACGGTCCGTAATCAGACCGGCGCTGATACCTTCAGCGGCGTTCGCCGCGTCAAGCATCTTGCAATACGCTTTGGAGCCGTCATACGTCGTCAGGTCCGTGTCCTCCGGCAGCTTTTCCCATGCTATTCCTTCCAAACCTGAGCCATTGTTCAACGTATACTCTTTGCTGAACATGTAATCAACAAAGCGCATGGCCAGTTCGGGATTTCTGCAGGATTCCGTGATCACGAAATTCGCGCCGTTGGCAACTGAATAATCCTCATAGGCGACCGCGCGCCGGCCGCCGGGGCCCTCAAGGGGCGGGATCGTCGTATAGGCGGAATAGCGATCGTAATTGTTGGCGTCCAGGAAAACCTGCGAGTGTCCGGCGGGGACGCATCCGACAACCGCGTCTTCGCCGTTGCACAGTGTTACAAGGTCGGAATTGTACTGGGTCAGAGCGGCGGGATCGAGCAGACCGTCGTCATAAAGCTTTTTGAGGTAACGCAGGCCTTCACGATAGTCGTCGCCTGACACCGCGCTCTTGACGACGCCGTCATCCAGGTACATCTTGTAACTTGATCCCTGCGGATAATAGGGCGTGAACGCGTTGAGCACCCAGGTGTAGACGCGCGTGTTCCACCCGTCAACGGAACCGCTCATCGGAATCTCATCTTTGATTCCGTTGCCGTTGGGGTCTCCGTCACGGAAGGCCACCAGCATATCGTAGAATTCGTCCAGCGTCTGAGGAACCTCAAGACCGAGCGTCTCCATCCAGTTTTTGTTCACCCACATCTTGTTGGAAACACTGCAGTGGAAACAGACGTTGACGTCCGGTATGCCGTAGATGTTGCCGTCCGGCAGTTTCATGCTTTCAAAAAGGGTCGGATTGTCATCAATGACTTCTTTGAAATAGTAGCAGTACTCCTCGATGAGATCGTTCATCGGGATGAACGCTCCCTCGTCCATGCCGTACTTCTGAAGTTCGGCAAAGGACCACGCGTATCCCCAATAGGCGTCGGGCAGCACGTCACCGGCCAGTGACAGCAAAAGGCTCGTCTTCGCGTCATCCCCGGTGACAATGTCCAGGTTCAACTTGACGCCCGTGACGTCCTGCAGCCACTGCATGCCGGTATTGACTTCGGGATTCAGGTCGTAGTTGGTATAACCGCTGACCATGATATTCAGTTCCGCGGGTTCGTCGGTTATCGGAAGAGTCCCCGGCGGTGTAACCGCCGCGACAGCGGTCGAGGTCACGAGAAACACGAACAGAAGCGCGAGTGATATTGTCCGTTTGCTTTTCATGGGTTTTCCTCCTTATATCTGCCTGTATGGCAGTTATTAACCTTTAATCGCTCCTATCATGACACCATGGATGAAATACTTCTGAATGAACGGGTACAACACGAGCATTGGAATCGTCGATATGACGATGAGTGAATACTTCAGCAGATATGAGAGCTGCTTAAGTTTTGCGTATTGTTCAACGTCCATCGCGCTCATTGAATCGATGTCAATATTTGTAGCGAGCATAATATTTCTTAAGACGATCTGAAGCGGCTGCCTGCCGTCGCTGCGTATATACAGAACGGCCTGGTAGTAATCATTCCAATGCTGAACGGCGTATCTCAGGGCCAGGACGGCGCAGATCGCCTTCGATAGCGGAATGGCGATGTAAAGAAAGAGCTGGAAGTCGTTTGCCCCGTCAATATGCGCCGCCTCGTACAGATCGTTTGGAATCGTGTTTTCAAAAAACGTCCGCGCGATAATCATTAAGTAGACATTGATCGCCGTAGGAAAGATCATGGACCAGAAGGTGTCGACCAGCTTCAGCCTGTGCACCACCAGATAAGTCGGGATCATACCCCCCGAGAACAGCATCGTAAATACGAACAGCATCATGATGGTTTTACGCCCGTGCAGCTTGTTGCGGGCCAGGGGATACGCGGCGCAGATCGTCATTACCACGTTAAAGGCCGTGCCGATCACCGTATACAAGACAGAGTTTACGAAACCTCTGAGCACTTTGCTGTTCTGAAATACGGCCGTATAGCCGTCAAGGCAGAAATCTCTGGGCCACAGATAGACGCCTCGAATAACCGCTTCGGACGAAGAGAAGGACGCGGCCAGGACGTGCAGAATCGGCAGCAGTACCATCAGAGAGGAAATGATTATTATCAGCCATACCACAGTCAGATACGATACGTCCGCAATTTCAAACCGACGTCTGCTTTTCTTTACCATAACCCGGAACCCCCCAGCTTTCTGACAATAAGGTTACAGGTGAGGATAAGGACAAAATTCGTCGCCGAGTTGAAGAGCGATACGGCGGTGGAGAAACTGTACTGCGCCTGTTCCAATCCCAGTTTATAGATATACGTGCTGATCAATTCCGATTGCCGCAGATTCCCCGGATTCTGCATCAGGTACGCCTTCTCAAAGCCCACGCTCATCAGGTTTCCAACCGAAAGTATCAGCATGATGATGATCGTCGGAAGAATGCCCGGCAGGTCGACGTTGATCATACACTGAAACCTGTTCGCTCCGTCTATGATGGCGGCCTCCTTGATCTCGGTGGATATATTGGTCAACGCCGCGATATAAAGCACGGCCTCAAACCCCATACCCTGCCAGATTCCGGACCAGACATACAGATGACGGAAAAGCGAGGCCTTGCCCATGATATCAACGGATTCCATGCCCAGTGAATTACGTAATACGTTAAAGACACCGAATCTCAGATGAAAGATCTGCGACATGATTGAGATCAGAACAACCGTTGATATAAAATACGGCAGATAAGTCAGGGTCTGTACCGTTTTCTTTATCGAAGCGAACCTGCATTCATTCAGGGCAATCGCCAGAATGATGGGCATCGGGAAACCGACCAGCAATGAATATACGCTCAGGGAGAGCGTGTTACCGATCAGCTGAAGGAAATTGGGCGAATTGACAAACATCTTTATATACCGCAGACCGACCCAATCGCTCCTGAATATTCCACGGCGGATGTTGTAATTCTGAAAAGCCACGACGATTCCGCCCATAGGCACATAACAGAAAATGATAAGCCAGATCAGGGGAACGCTCAAAATGACGTAAAGCTGCCAGTCGCTTTTCAGTATCCGCAGCAGCCTTGGTCTAGCCCGGACCCTCGATACGCTTTTATAGTCACCGCTCATAGAATCACCCCTCAATCCCGATAATCACTTTTTCTGACTGATATTCTGCCATCAGTACAACATGCCATTTTAACTTAACTTGTGTTTAAAGTATATCACCCTGCGCATGATGTTCAAGGTAACTTTTTTCGAATTTTACCCTTGGAATTTTGCACAAAGGATGTGTTCACTTCAGATTCGGGACTTGAATCAACGGATGAATTATGCTATAATCAAATTGCTGTCAGAGGGGTGATCGACATGTCCGACGCGAACCGTCAATACCGTGACCGGCTGTTCAAGTTCATATTCGGAAACCCTGAGAACAGGGAGTGGACGCTGAGCCTGTACAACGCCGTCAACGGAACGCACTACACAAACGCGGAGGATATCCGCTACACGACCATCAGGGACGCCGTCTACATGAGCATGAGAAACGACGTGTCCTTCCTGGTGGGCAACCAGATGAACCTGTACGAGCAGCAGTCCACGCTGAACCCCAATATGCCGATGCGGTTTCTGATCTACGCCGGCATGATCTACTCGGACTATATCGAATCGTCGTGGGACTTCAATCCCTACAGCACGAGGCAGCAGAAGGCGCCGACGCCCAGATGCGTATGCTTCTACAACGGGCCGATCGAGCAGGACGACAGGGTGCTTCTCAGCCTGAGCGACGCGTTTGAGGGGGAGTCGGACATCGACGTCCGGGTCACGATGCTGAACGTCAACTACGGGCGGAACAAGGATCTTCTGGACGCGTGCCGGCCGCTGAGCGAATACGCGTGGTTTGTGGACAGGATTCTCGCGGCCCGCAAAGAGGGCGGCAGCCTTGACGACGCCGTGGACACGGCCATCGCCGACATGCCGGAGGGTTTTTTAATTCGACCGTTCCTGATATCCAACCGGGCGGAGGTGAAGATGATGTGCATCACCGAATACAATGAAGAGAGGACGCTCGCCCAGTTCCGCGCCGAAGGACGCGCTGAAGGACGCGCCGAGGGTATTGATATCGGCGCAGAGAAAAAGCTGACTGAGATCGTGAGTAATCTGTTGAAACAGCATCTTCCACTATCTGTGATTGTCAGCGCATGCAGCGTATCGGAAGAAAAGGTACGGACACTGGCCAAATCGCTGGACATTGCCGTCGTATGATTTGCCGGATTCAACGGTGTTGACACTGTAACGAGATCTCCCGCGAAGCAATATCGATTCCGCGGGAGACTTTTTATATCACCACCGCATCCGGACGGTATGGCAGTCCGAGGCAACCATTGACTGAGCTGCTTTCATAACCGCGCGGCGCGGTCAGATTGAGCAGACCCTTGACAAATATCCGCCGGCTCGCCTAAAATATATGATGAAATGATTCGCATTAAGGGGGAAACGATCGCCATGCTGTATCCAAAGAGCCACGAACCGGCCCTTTCCCGTTCTCTTTTTGAACACCCCACCAGCGAATACCGCGCCACGCCCTTCTGGGCCTGGAACGGCAAGCTCGTCGACGACACCCTGCGCTGGCAGATCGACATGCTCAAGACGATGGGCATGGGCGGCTTCCACATGCACGTGCGCACGGGCATGGACAGCCCTTATCTGGACGAAGAGTTCATGGGACACGTCCGCGCCTGCGTCGAAAAGGCGCGGGACGAGCACATGCTGGCCTGGCTCTACGACGAGGACCGCTGGCCCTCCGGCACGGCCGGCGGGAAAGTGACCTCGCGCGATCCGGCCTACGCCATGCAGACGATCCTTTTGACCGTCAGGCCCTACGAGGCGGACGATTCCGCCAGAACGCCCGAAGCCGGCAGCGGACAGCGCTCCCAACGCCAGGAAAACGGCCGCTTCGTCGCCGCCTATGACGTGACCCTCGACGAGAACGGCAATCTCGCCGCCTACAGGCGCATCGACAAGGACGATCCCGCCCAGGGCGTCAAATGGTACGCCTATGTGGAGCACGCCGTGGCCGACCCCTGGTTCAACGACCACCCTTACGCGGACACGCTCTCTCAGGAGGCCGTGGACGCCTTCATCGACATCACGCACGAGGCCTACGCCAAGGCCTTCAGCGACGATTTCGGCGCCACGATACCCGCCATCTTCACCGACGAGCCGAAGGTCGGGTACAAGGTCCCCCTCTCCTACGCCACGGATCAGACGGACGTGTTCTTCCCCTGGACGGGCGCGCTGCCCGCCGTGTTTAAAGAGCTCTACGGCGAGGACGTACTCGACCGCTTCCCCGAGCTGGTGTGGGAGCTGCCCAAGGGCCAGGTCTCCCTGTTCAGATACCGCTTCCACAACATGGTGGCCGACCGCTTCGCCGACAACTACTGCGGGCGCATCGGCCGCTGGTGCGACGCGCACGGCATCAAGCTGACCGGACACTGCTACATGGAGCCGACCCTGAAAGGGCAGACCAATGCCATGGGCGACGCCATGCGCTGCTATCCGAATTTCGGCATCCCCGGCATCGACATGCTGTGCGACTTCCACGAATACACGACCGCCAAGCAGGCCCAGTCCATCGTCCGCCAGGACGGCAAGGAAGGCATGCTCAGCGAACTGTACGGCGTCACCGGCTGGGATTACGACTTCCGCGGGTATAAGCTGCAGGGCGACTGGCAGGCCGCCCTGGGCGTGACCGTCCGCGTCCCGCACCTGACCTGGATGACCATGAAGGGCGAGGCCAAGCGCGATTACCCGGCCTCCATCGGCTATCAGTCCCCGTGGTGGGATCAGTTCAGCATGGTCGAGAATCACTTCGCCCGGCTGAACACCGCCCTGACCCGCGGCAAGGCCGTGGCGCGGGTCGCCGTCGTCCACCCCATCGAGAGCTATTGGCTGCGCTGGGGGCCCATGGCCCAGACCGAAGCCCTGCGCGACCAGATGGAGACGCAGTTCCGTGAACTGACGGAGTATCTGCTCTTCGGCCTCATCGACTTCGACTTCATTTCCGAGGCCTGCCTGCCCCGGCAGTGCCCGAAGGGCGGCAATCCCCTGAAGGTCGGGAACATGGCCTATGACGCCGTCATCGTCTGCGGGTCAAAGACCCTTCGTGCCACAACGATGGAGCGGCTCGAGGCCTTCCGCGACGCGGGCGGACAGCTGATCTTCATCGGGCAGGCGCCGGATCATGTGGACGCACTGCCCTCCGACCGTCCGGCGGCCCTCATGCGGCGCTGCACGCGGCTGGACTTCAACAGGACGGCCCTTCTGGAAGCGCTGGAGCCGCTGCGCTTCCTGGACGTGCGCGACGCCTGGGGCCGGCGCGCGGAGATCCTGCTCTATCAGCAGAGGACGGACGGCGACGGGCAGTGGCTCTTCGTGGCCAACGGCAAAAACCCGGAAACCCCGGACGTCGAGCACAACTACACCGCGCGCTTTATCATCAACGGCGTATACTGTCTGACGGAGTACGACACCTTGACTGGTGAGATCCGGCCCCGCCCCGCGCGCGTCGAAAACGGGAAGACCGTCTTCGAGCGGGTATGGCACATGCACGACAGCATGCTCCTCCGCCTGGAGGCCGGAGAACCCGAAGCGGAAACCCCGGCGCCGGTCAAAGCGGCCGCCAAGCCGGTCAGCCTGTGCTTAAAGCCTGTGCCCTTCGAACTGACGGAGCCGAATATGCTGCTCCTGGACATGGCGGAATACGCCCTCGACGGCGGCGAATGGCATGGCGTCGAGGAGATCCTGCGCATCGACAACGCGGCGCGCGCCGCACTCGGCATTCCGCTGCGAAGGAAGGAAGTCCTCCAGCCCTACCTCATCGCGCCTGAGACACCCGAGCACTGCCTCGACCTGCGCTTCACCATTCCCAGCGAGATAGATGTCACAGGCGCCAGGCTGGCGCTCGAGGAGCCCGAGCAGGCCCGGATCGCACTCAACGGCCAGGCTGTCGACACGACGCCCGTGGGCTGGTTCGTCGACCGGGACATCAAGACCGTCGACCTCCCGCCGCTCGTCCGGGGCGAAAACATGCTGGAGATCCGCGTGCCCATCGGCAAGCGGACGAACCTCGAGGCGTTCTACCTGCTGGGGAACTTCGGCGTGGACGTGCGCGGCGTCGTCAAGACGATCGTTCCGGCTCCGGAAACGCTGGGCTTCGGCAGCGTGACGGGCCAGGGCTTCCCCTTCTACACCGGCTGCGTCGAGTATCAGATGCCCTTCGAAGCGGACGGCGGCCAGGTCACCGTTCGCGTGCCCCACTACCGCGGCGGGCTGGTCAAGGTCTTCGTCGACGGAGAGGATCGGGGGAACATCGCCTTCTCGCCCTGCGAGCTGACGGTTCACGGCCTGACGCCCGGCCGCCACACGATGACCCTCCGCCTCTACGGCACGCGCATCAACGGCTTCGGGCAACTGCACCACACGCAGGGGCTGTACTACTACCAGAGTCCCAACTCCTGGCGCTCGACGGGCGACCTCTGGACATACGAGTACCAACTCAAGCCCATGGGCATCCTGAAATCGCCTGAGCTGTGGGGAGGAAGGTTTATCTGATCTAATGCCAAGAGGAAGCCGCTGCGGGTTCAGGCACTCCCGCGACGGCTTCTTTTATTTGCCTGTCTAAACGATTCATTCGCAACATAATTATCATAACCTCGTTTACTTATTGAGCAAACGGAGGTGATGTATATTGACCGTAGATCGTGGAAAGAACGATAGAGAATTCGTCATAGAAGCATATCAGCGCTATCGGGTGTCCATGTTTCGCATGGCCCTTTCCATCACTCGATCTCCAGAGGACGCTGAGGATATTGTTGCCGACGCCTGTATCATGCTGCTCAGGAATGCGCATCACTTAAAAGATTTTGATGAAAGACACCTGGAAGGCTATTTGATTGCCAGTGTCAAGAACAGCGCAATTACATTGTTCCGGGAGAGAAAACGATTCACACATTATCAAAATCAAATGGATCACCAATACACATCATGGTCTGAACGGTCAGACCCTGATGAACATCTTCTATCGGAATGTGATATCAATAATCTAAAAAAAGCTCTTCTGAAACTAAATGAAACCGATCAAGTACTAATCCGAATGAAATATTACCAGAAGTTGTCTGATACTGATATAGCCTCTTGTCTGGATATAAAAAAAGTCAGTGTGAGATCACGGCTCTGCCGCGCCAGAAAAAAACTATTAGCCTTGCTCAAAGAGGAAGCTTATGATGAAGAATGAGCCTATAAAAGCAGAAACGCCTCCATCTCCCATGTACATGGCAATCGAAGCTCTTTTAAAAGAAGAAGTAGCTCAATGCCCAGAGCCTTTGGGAACAGAAGCCGCAGAAAACAGCCACAATGTAATCATGAAGGTTATGAAGCACGAATGCAAAATGATTATAATCAGGCGAACAACAAAATACAGTGTGTCATTTGTGGCGATCCTTTTAATTTCGTGCTTATGCGTTTTATTGTGGCCGAAAACTATCACTCTAGGGTTCGATCAATCGGGAATACCTGTTTCTATCCGTGACAGCCGTTTATCACACGCTTTTGTCTCCATAATACCAGAGGGGTATTATATCGATCATTGCTTATCGGCGGAAGGCGATACCATCATTTCTTATACTGACGGCAAAAGCCATTTTTTGAATATCAATATCTATGACGGCGGCAATGACATGACATTGAATGATTCATACGAAAGCGTATCACAAATCTCGATATACCAATCCGTCGCGACGGTGCTCCTTCAGCCACATAACGAAATTACTATTATTTGGTACGAGAATGACGCATTCTATGTTATATGTGGAAATATTGACTATGAGACGCTTTGTGAGACGGCACGTCATGTTTGTAAGGCATAACAGGAGGAGAATCTATTAATGAAACGAAACAGAATAACCTATCGAATTATAGCAGTAATTTCTATGATTCTTGTTCTTTCACTGACAATCTGTTTATTCTACCCATCCCTCAAAGACGCTTACAAAAAACGAAATGCAGTCTACCTAACCGAGGAATATATCTCTCTGTCTAACAAAACATTTCACGCCACTTCGATAGAAGTCCAGTGGAAGATAAGCTGGGGACCGACAAGGGCTCAGATTGTTTTTGAATATCAGGACTTGAATGGCAACTGGCAACACGCAAAAGAAAAAGAAATATCTATCGCAGAAAAATGTACGTATGCCACGCCAAATGGAGAATTGACCAATATTCGGATTCTGGCCAAATCTGTTGCTAATGAATACGGCAAGATCAACGGATTTGCACAATTTGACATCCAGGCAAAACAATAACAATTAATTAACGTTTCCTGATGCAACATATAATAATCTCTGACGTTTCCATGATAAGTTCACCTATTAAAATATGAAGGAGGTTCCCTGAAATGAAAAAGTCTGTCCTGTTTTTCCTGCTCTTCATGATGACTGTTTGTGTACCACTGAATTGCTTAGCATCAAGTAGCAATGATAATAATAGCATTACTTGTTCATCCGTTGAAATCGAAAAAGACAGAGCTTCAAGGACGGTTTATGTTAGTAGTAGCAGCACTACAGTATATGAATGTCCAGTAAAAAAGAATCATGTATTTGTAACTTGGAACTCATCTGCGGGGCCAACATCTGTTACATTATCATTTTACTACAAAAATTCGTCTGGTGTATATACATATTATGAATCAAAATCTATTAGTCTCGGGGGTAGCGTAGCCTCCGATCTTCCCAACACGGCACAATATAAGATATATGCCGTAAAAACAGCTGGTTCATCAGGAAATTGTACTTTTACAATAACAGGAACCAACTGACATGATAACCTATTACATAATCTTCTGATCTACGAGCATCTGTTTCGTCCATAGGCATTCTTCTGTCGTTGGATCTGCGGAGAAAAGACTTCTTTAGAAAGCGAAACAAACCATACCTGCCGGATTTACCACATCGGCAGGTTTTCTTTTGTTAACCGACATTTTTAGTAAAACTGAAGTTGCACTTGATTTTCGAAGAAGTAGAGACTATTATCAATGAAGTGAACTGCGGGGAGGAAGGTTTATCTGATCTGATCCGATCCGTTCATGGACAGACCGCGCACGCCTTGCAGATCGATTATATGAAAGGTCAATCCATCGTGAAACACGCACCAAGCCTTGCGCACGTCCTGCGCGCCGCGCTCCCGACAATTCTGATCATCCTGGTGGCGATCAATCCCGTCGCCATCGCCACGAGCGAGGATGAGCGCATGACCATCGTTGACGGCGTCGTCACCGGCTATTGGGCCACCTTCTCCCACACCACGCCCGTCATCCCGGACGGCGTCACGGAAATCGCGGATCAGGCTTTTATGTCATCCAACATCAAAGGCATCACGATTCCCGACACCGTCACGAAAATCGGCGACTACGCCTTCAGCGGCTGCCGTTACCTCGAAGCGGTTCATCTGCCGGACAGCGTGACAGAGCTTGGTGTCGGCGTATTCAGCAACACGAAGGTTCTGACGGAAGTCAGACTGCCCAGCGGGATGACGCGCATAAGCGACAGTCTGTTTCACAATGCGGCCTCTCTTGCGACGATTGAAATACCGGAGGGCGTCACGTACATCGGCGAGAAGGCATTCGCAAGCACGCTGCTAAGTCAAATCGAATTCCCGGCGGGGCTCAGGACCATCGGCGATTACGCATTCGGCGGCACGCGCCTCAGTGAGATCAACCTGCCCGATGGTCTGGAATCCTTCGGCAAAGGCGCGTTTGAGACAACGCTGATCACGCATATGGAATTCCCGGAGAGCATTACAGTCATCAGCGACTACGCCTTCCATGGCTGTATGGATCTCACGAGCGTCGTTCTGCCCCCGCATGTGCATACCATCGGCAGCTATGCCTTCGACTTTACGCACCTGACAGAACCCGTTGTCTTCCCGGAGAGCCTCAGAGCGATCGGGGACAACGCCTTTACCGACTATCTCGCCGACGAGCTCTATCTCCCCGACGGCCTGATCAGCATCGGCAGCTACGCCTTTTATCGAACTCAAGCCACACATATCCGCTTTCCATCCACCTTGCGGGAGATCGGCAACCACGCTTTTGCCGGTTCCATTGTCCCTGAGGTCGTCCTGCCAGAGGGTATTCCCTATGTCGGAGCGTACATGTTCGACAACTGCGCCAGTCTGACAAACGTCACGCTCCCGTCGACCATCGAAATCGTAGGCTGCTGCGCCTTCAGCTTCTGTCCCGCCCTGACAAGCGTCAACTTTCCCGGCGGCGTCGCGGCCGTCGGCGACAACGCCTTTTATCAGAACGAGAAGGTCACGGTGAGCACGGTCGCGGGCAGCCCGGGGGAAGCCTGGTGCCAGGCCAACAACGTCAGATACCAATCTTCCGCAGGTGAAATAATTCCCCGAGCCTGCAGGACGTACAGCGCTCACTTCAGCAGCGAACAGATTGACACGGGAAATAACACCGCCATCAGTGTCACGACGTCCATGTTCGCGACGCATCTCAGGGCCTATGATGAAAACGGCAACCTGTTCGCGGAATGGGCCCGTGGCGACGCATCGGACTATCCCTATGAAGTTTGCCGCATGTGGTATATCAACCAGAAGCTCTCCGATCCCGGCGCGCACACCTACACGTTCCGCGCCTCCAGCGACGGCGTAACCTACGACGAAGGCGTTTCGACGTTCATTCTGGTGGGAAGGACGCCCGTCTATACCGTGACCCCCTCGGCCGATGAATGCGCCGACGGCGGAGAAGTATCCTTCACCGTTCAGACGCAGGCTCAGGCCCGTTATCTTCACGCCTTCGAGGGCGACGAGGAAATCGCCCGATGGCCGGACTCGTACCGGGACACGACGAACTGGATATGGACGGTTCCGCTTCGCCTGCACGGCGTCGGCGCTCACACAATCACCTTTAAAGCCACATACGACGGCGTACATTTCCATCCCTTCGACACGGTCATCAGCAAGACCGTCACAGTGCGCGATACAGGCGTCCGCGAGGCGCAGAGCAGCGTCTCCGAGCCTGGCGCGGCCAATGTCATCATTGCGCAAACCGGAAAAGACGCAAAATATCTGCATCTCACCAGCGCGTACAGCGCGCAGGACGCCCGGTGGTCCAAATCGGAAAGCGAAGTGCTCGAAACCGGGGACGCCGAGGTTTGGACCGTCGAACACGTCTTCGGCGGCGAGGGCACCTATGTCTTTGACCTGTCTGGTTCGCTCAACGGAGAAAACCCGGGCGACGTCACCACCCTGACAGCCGAGGTCGCCCGCGAGGTAACGTCCGTCTCTCTGAGCAGAGACAATCTTGCGCTTGACATCGGCGCCGCTTTCCGCCTGGATGTCTCCACCGAGCCCGACAACGGCCGCGTCGTGTGGTCCACGGAAGATCCCTCCGTCGCCGTCGTGGATGAAGACGGCCGCGTTGTCGCGGTTGGCGCCGGGCAAACCGCCGTCACCGTGAGCGCGCTGAACGGCACGGCTTGTGATATTGCGCAGATCGAGGTGATCAGCTTCGATACCGGCAGCGCCTCGGACGTCTTTGTCCTGCCCGCTGATCTAAAGCAGCTGGAAGAGGCCGCCCTCAGCGGCGTCGGTGCGGAGATCGTCATCCTGCCGCAGAGCGTTCTGGCCGTCGGCCCGTGTGTCTTCGCGGGCTGTGAAAGCCTGGCTTTCGTCGTATTCCCCGACGGGTCCATCGATCTGGACGAACGCATGCTGGACGGCTGTACGGCGCGTGCCGTCTGTACGCCGGGAAGCCCCGCTGATCTTTGGTTCCATTCGCACGATATAACGCCGATCTACCTCGGCGAATAATCTCTTCAAAAAAGACGAACTGCCAGACCAAATAACCGGCAGTTCGTCTTTTTTGTACATATGCTGTTATGCGCCTTATCTCAATAGCCGCCCAGCAATCTCGCGCAGCGGCCGGCGCGACGGGCGCTTGCTGCGCATTTCGCGCCGAACCCGCGCGTCGCGCTCCACCGCTTCGATGTCCTCCTGCCGAGTGAAGGAGCGCCACCGGGTGAACAGCACCAGCCCTGTCAGAAAGAGCGCCACAGCCCGCATGAGCGTCGTGTACTGGACGGAATACAGGTTCATGCCCAGCGCTCGGACGGGCGTGTCCCCCGTGATCGAGCTGACGGCCGTGCCGGTCATCAGGCCCAGGAAGGCGCAGATGTTCGCGCCGATGGTATAAAACGCGATGGACGAGGTGGAATTCTCCTCCGGCAGATTCATGTAGAGGATGTTGGAATAGGAGAGGTTCAGCCCCACGCTCAGAAGATTCTGCATGAAGCAGGTGGGCACGTAGATCCACGCCCGCTCCGGCGTCAGCAGGAAACAGGCGATCTCCGTGGGCACGAACAGCATGCACGCGATGGAGAACGTCTTGATCCACGAATACCGCCGGAGAACCCGCCGCCAGATCCCGGAGGTCGTCAGCAGGATGACCGTGTACATGGCGCTCATAAGGTTGATAAGCGTATACTCGAAGTGCATGTGGTTGAGCAGGTGATACCCCCACAGCCCGTTGTTGAGGTTGGCTGTGTAGTTCCATGAGAACATGAATATCATGCACAGGAGGAACTTCCTGTGCTTGAAGGGCACGGTAAACACGTCCCGAAGCTTGACGTGCGCGTCCTCCTGGGGGGAGAAGTCCTTTGCCCGGCTCTGTATGATGATCTCCGTCAGCACCAGAACAAAGGCCAGCACGCGGAAGGCCACGATCACCGTCTCCTGATGGCCGGAACTGCGCACGGCGTCCGTGATGACGCCGGAGCTCAGCAAAATAGCCGTGGACATGATGGAGGAAAACACCTGGCAAAGCAGCAGATAGCGCGTCCTTCGCTCGTTGTCCTTGGGGAAGAACTGATAAAACCAGACGGTGATCCCCGGAGAAAAGGGCGCATAAGCGGCGTACGCCACGAACAGGATCACGCAGAACCAGATCAGCCGCGCGCCGGGGTCCTTGACGAAATAGGGCATCGCCGTGGTGGCGATAATATACATGAAATAGAAAAACACCTTAGAGCCTATCATGGCCGCCTTGCGGTTTTTGAAAAGGCCCAACGCTTTCGATGAGAAAATGGAAAACAGATTCGCCACGTAGGGGATCATCATCACCACGCCGGACCCGGAGATGTCGATATCGTTCATGGTGAGGAAGCCGGTGTAGAATATGCCCGTGATGAACACATTGTACACCGCCGTCAGGAGCGTACACGCCAGATTGATGACGCGCCCCTTCGCCATATCATCCCGGGTGTTGAAGATGTCGGTAAACGCAAAGCGCAGACTCTCGATTCGGGCTTTCATCATGAGGGGAATGCCTCCTCCCGGTGAATCGGCACAGTTCCATCATTGTGCGCATTTTAGCACATCAAATGACAGCCTGCAACGGGTTTCTCAAAATTTACTGTGAACACAGGTTTTGGATGAAGGCGCGTTCGATCACAGCCCGACGTCGTGTTCGTCTCAGCTCTATCAGCGGTGTAGCTCAGTCTCCAAAGCACGGGCGATCATCCTGCCGTTTATCTTCAGAAAGTCAAAATAAGGTGGACACATGAGACAAAACGTTGTACAATATAAATATCTGGAACTGGAATACGGGAGTGTGACCGCTTATGAATGAATACCATGATTCGCCTGAACGTCAAAAGCCGGCGATTCCCGATGCGTTCGATTACTGTGCCCTGACGAACGACCTGCTGTTTCACATGGTCTTCTCACAGAACATGAAGGCACTGCGGAGCCTGCTGAGCGCTCTGCTCGGCATGCCTGAGTCTGACATTCAGTCGATCGACGTCCTCAACCCCATGCAGTACAACGCTTCGATCGACACAAAGGTCACCGTTCTGGATCTGAAGCTGCACCTCAACGCCGACGAGTTCATCCTTATTGAGCTGCAGGTGCGCAGGTTCGAACACTGGACAAACCGAACCATGGTTTACGCGTGTCGGCAGATCGACGAGCAGTCCAGAGGATCGCAATTCCAATATGACAGTCTTCAGCCCGTCGTACAGATCGCTATTATGGATCACACGCTGTTTCCGGATCACAAGAGATTCTATGCGAAGTATCAACTGAGAGACGTCGAAGGGTACAGGTACTCGGACAAGTTGTCGTTCTACGTCCTGGATCTGACGGCAGCGAGCGCCGCCACCGCGGAGGAGCGCACACAGGGGCTCGTCGAATGGGCGCGCGCGTTCACAGCACAGAATTGGGAAGAAGTACAGAGCATTGAAAACGCCGGTGTCAGGGAGGCGACGAAAACAATGGAAGTCATTATGAGCAAACCCTCAGAGCGCCAACTCCTTTGGGACCGCCGGATGGCGCAGCTTGACTACGAAAGCCAGATGTCCTCGGCGAGAAAACAGGGATTGGCGGAAGGACGCGCGGAAGGGCGCGCGGAAGGACGCGCGGAAGGACGCGCGGAAGGACGTAAGGATAATATGCTGGCCAATGTGCGAAGTCTCATGAAAACGCTCAGTCTGACTAAGGAACAGGCTATGGACGCCCTCAACCTCTCCGAGGAAGACAGACAGGCTCTGGCGGATCGGCTTTGACCGGTCACAAACAGCGCCTTCGTCTGTTAAACACTCCTTTAAACCAACTTCCGTCATCGGCGCCTTGCATTTTCGCAGGACGTCAGTCGTTGTGTTATGTAAATATTTTAATATAATTCAATTTCGTCATATATGTGTAATTATATTTTAATTGTGTAATTAAATTAACTTGTTTATAATATTAATTGTAGTTTTAATTTGCGGAATATCATAAAATGGAGGTTTCTTTCATGAATCGAAAGAGGCTCGCTTTAGTTATCACATTTATCGTTGCATTGCTGCTCTTTATCTTATGCGTTCCGGCGCAAGCTGGCCGCACCCTGACGCTACCCGACTCGCTGGAGATTATAGAAGATGAAGCGTTCTATGGCGACACTTCACTAGAAAGTGTCGTACTTCCTGAAGGCATCGAGAGGATCGGCAATCGAGCCTTCGCCAACAGCTCTGTTGCAGAGATCAACTTTCCCGATTCGCTGACTTATATTGCTGACTCGGCTTTCAGCGGGGTCAGTCAGGTATATGTATCTGCTGAAAGCGGAAGCTATGGTTACAATTGGGCACGAGGCAAAAGCAATCTCACTTTACTCACTTACAGCCTCTCGCTGCGAAAAGAAATATCTTATTATTATAACGACCGTTACTACTATACCACAGAAGGCGATCGTTATGACGTATACGCATACATTCAGAACAATCGCGGAAACATAACTGATAAGTGCCGGTTGTCAGACTTTTTATCGTATTGGTACGATGATGAAGCACATTTTGCCCTGTGGTCTCTGGGCAGCAACAGATATTTCATGGAAAGCTTTCTTTATGATGCCGATTCCGAGGACGGTGTCCGTCCGCGTTATGTTTTATTCGAAATACGAAACGGCAAACTCACTGCGCTTCTGGAAACTGATTCACCGACGGCTTCGACCTTCTCATCCTATGGCGTGACGCTGAAAGCTCGATCTGTACAGAGTCGGAGCTACTATTTCTCCACGCGCTCGCAATCGACAGCCTTATGTTATATCGACGACGTCTCAGGTGTCGATACATCTTCAGCACTGTCCTACGGTGAAGTCTCTGTCCTGCACTGCAACTCTGTCCAGCCCGCATTTGAGGGTCAAACGATTAATTTGACCTTAACCGCCCGGAATGTCAGCGCCTACCAGTGGCAGTATCGCAGTTCGGGCTCAGGCAGTTGGACAAACGCATCTTACGATGGAAGTAAAACCAGTTCCATGAGCGTAAATGTCACGTCAACCCACTACAGTTATGAATGGCGCTGCAAAATGACGGGCATGGACGGGAATACGGTGTACAGCGAAACGATTCAGATCGTCCGGCCCGCAACCTCCGGAGCCGACCCTTACGGACATGTCACTGCCAGCGTCAGTCACATGTCCTCCGGCGAAAAAGAGATCTCCATCAACGCCTATAACAGCAACGGTTTACTTACGGATCATTTTTCTGTCGGCTATCCCAGTTCTGACAGTGAAGAGTACCCTGAATATGATGACTATGACTATTCCGGCGGTACTGTCCGCCTCTTCCACATCGGCGGCGGTTTCTACTTCCTGGAAGAATGTTCCATCCGCGAATTCTATAATGACGGCCGTTTAGCCGGGAGATATGCTTATTATGATTCATCATACCTCTTTTATCACAGCGGCGATCAGCTTATAAAAGTCATCTATACCGCTTATGACGGCTGCAAGTGCTGCCTGGGATACTTTACAGATTTGCTTGAGAATTGGGAAGATTCTGCCGATCTGAACCGTATCTTCCGTAACTATGGCATTACAGGCATCACGTTCAGTGACGACCTTTCGATGAATTACGGCGGATACATCGGCGCCAGAACCGGGATCGCTACCCACGTATCAAGCGGAGGGACGCTAATTTTCAGCATTCAGGCTGATACTGCGGTGAATGCTGTTCTTATTACACAGCAGCCCGCAAGCCAGTATGGTGTATTGAATCAAACCGTCAACTTTAGTGTTGAGACATTGAACGCTGAGAGCTACCAATGGCAGTATCGCAACAAGGGTGAGGATGACACCAAGTGGAAAAACATCGCCAACACGCCGGGCTGTTATACGAATAAGATCACCATTTCAATCAGCGGTACACGCTTGAACTATGAATGGCGGTGTGCAGTAACAGGCAAGGGAAAGACCTTATACTCTGAAGCCGTCTGTATCCTCACGCCGGTATCAAAAATAACATTGAACAAAACATCGCTCTCCATGAACAAGGGTGAGTTGATTACACTGACACCCGCAGTATCACCAACGAGCGCGTATGATCAGACAGTCACCTGGTTGAGCAGTAACACAAGCGTCGCACTCGTTGACGGAAACGGCGTTGTTACAGGCGTAAATGCAGGGACTTGCACCATCACAGCGCTGGCCAATGACAGCAGCGGCGTAAGCGCAAGCTGTATATTACAGTTAACGAAAGTTATGTCATAAAACTACGCAGAAAGATAGCTGTACACGAGGTACAGGTTGAAGACGAATTGAATCCGGTTCAGAATTTGTCGTGTACGGAATATTATGTGTGCTATATCGATGAAAGCGGGGTGGTTAAAGATAAATACTTTTAGGTTATTACCGGCCAGAATGGCGTACATGGTCAAGTTGTATGTTTATGCGCTGCACAATATACAGCGCAGGAAACGGCTATCATTTGGTAGTCTATTCTGATCAGAACTATCTGGGCGGAGGCAGTAACGGTACACATTACACAGTTTATAAGACCGGGAATCAAGCTCTGACAAAAGCGGCTGATTGCAGATATTACGGGGATGATGTGTGCTACGTATACGCCAACGGAAAGCAATATACAATTGAGTGGGATGACTTCGACTCAAAATTCCCAACGTACTTTAACAACGCTTTCAGCCAGTACGGTTTCAAATACGCCACACTCAGCAGCTTGCCAAAGAATGAAAGCTTCTCTTTCGAAATCCAAACATTTGATGCTCAATCCTGGAGCGATTATACATTTACGCCGTCTGAAGTACCTTTGTTATAATCGTTTGAATTATCCTTAATGATTTAACAATAAACAGACAGACAAATCATGAAAGCCAGATGTCACCATCGAGAAAAACAAGGTCAACAGCTGACCGCGCAGAACCGCCCGGATGCGGTTCTGCGCATTTTTAATATAAGTCAAAGTTATAAGAACAGCTGGACACCCACGGAAAAACGATGTACAATATATGCATAAAACAGCTTCACATCAATGAGGTCGGTTATGAGCGAAAACAGTCCGTTTATCCCCGAATCGTTCGATTACTGCGCCCTGACGAACGACCTGCTGTTTCACATGGTCTTTTCCCAGAACATGAAGGCACTGCGGAGCCTGCTGAGCGCTCTGCTCGGCATGCCTGAGTCTGACATTCAGTCAATCGACGTCCTCAACCCCATGCAGTACAACGCCTCGATCGACACGAAGGTCACTGTCCTGGATCTGAAGCTGCATCTCAACGCCGACGAGTTCATCCTCATTGAGCTGCAGGTGCGCAGGTTCGAGCACTGGACAAACCGAACCATGGTTTACGCGTGTCGGCAGATCGACGAGCAGTCCAGAGGATCGCAATTCCAGTACGACAGTCTTCAGCCTGTTATCCAGATCGCCATTATGGATCACACGCTGTTCCCGGATCATAAGAGATTCTATGCAAAATATCAGCTGCGAGACGACGAAGGGTACAGGTATTCGGACAAGCTGTCGTTCTACGTCCTGGATCTGACGGCAACGAGCGCCGCCACCGCGGAGGAGCGCACGCAGGGGCTCGTCGAATGGGCGCGCGCGTTCACGGCACAGAATTGGGAAGAAGTACAGAGCATCGAAAACGCCGGTGTTAGGGAGGCGACAAAGACGATGGAAGTCATTATGAGCAAACCCTCGGAGCGCCAGCTTCTATGGGACCGCCGGATGGCGCAGCTTGACTACGAAAGCCAGATGTCCTCGGCGAGAAAACAGGGATTGGCGGAAGGACGCGCGGAAGGGCGCGCGGAAGGACGCGCGGAAACCATTGAAGAAATTGTAAAGAATTTGATGAACTCGCTCGGTCTGACAAAGGAACAGGCTATGACTGCGCTTAAGCTGTCGTCAGACGACAGAAAGATATTGTCAGATCGCCTCTGATCAGGCACATAATTCTTATACGTCACGCGCAGAACCGACCACCCACGGTTCTGCGCTTCATTATATTCATGTCAAGATTTCGCGCCCCGGGTGACGCGCTTCGCGTCATGTGGTATAATTTAGGATAGAGTAATATGCGCGGAGGAAACCTTCTTCATGTACGAGCTGAGCTCAAACTATCAGCCTACGGGCGACCAACCGCAGGCCATCGAAAAGCTGACCCAGGGTCTCCGGAACGGCTACGCCAATCAGGTGCTCCTGGGCGTGACCGGTTCGGGCAAAACCTTTACCATGGCCAACATCATTAAAAACGCGCAGCGCCCCGCGCTGATCATCGCCCACAACAAGACTCTGGCCGCGCAACTCGCGGGCGAGTTTCGCGAGTTTTTCCCCGACAGCGCGGTGGGCTACTCCGTCAGCTATTATGATTATTATCAGCCGGAGGCGTATATCCCCTCCACGGACACGTTCATCGAAAAGGATGCTCAGATCAACGATGAGATCGACCGCATGCGCCACAGCGCGACGGCCTGGCTCAGCGAGCGGCGCGACGTGATCATCGTCGCCTCCGTAAGCTGCATATACGGCCTGGGCGACCCCAGCGAATATGAGGGTCTGTCCATATCCCTGCGCGAGGGACAGCAGATCTCCCATGACGACCTGCTGCGGCAGCTTGTCGACATCCAGTATGACCGCAATGACTTTGAGCTCAAGCGCTCCACCTTCCGCGTTCGGGGCGACGTCGTCGAGATCATGCCGCCCAACTCCGACACCACCGCCGTGCGTGTCGAGTTCTTCGGCGACGAGATCGAGCGCATCTCGGAGGTGGACGCCCTGACCGGCGTCGTCAAGCGATACCTCAACCACATGATGATCTTCCCCGCGTCGCATTACGCCACATCGCGCGACAAACTGGAGCGGTGCCTCGAGCGCATCGAGGCGGACCTCGAGGTGCAGCTCAAGGAATTCCGCGACAACGACCGCCTGCTCGAAGCCCAGCGCCTCGAACAGCGCACCCACTACGACATCGAGATGATGCGTGAAATCGGCTACTGCTCGGGCATAGAGAACTATTCCCGCTACTTCGACGGCCGCGAGCCGGGCGAAGCGCCCTTTACCCTCATGGACTACTTCCCCGACGACTTCCTCGTCTTTATCGACGAGGCACACGTCACCGTACCCCAGATCCGCGCCATGTACAACGGCGACTATGCCCGCAAGCGTTCTCTCGTCGAGTACGGGTTCCGCCTGCCGTCCGCCTACGACAACAGGCCCCTGCGCTTTCACGAATTTGAGGAGCGAGTCGGCCAGGTCATCTATGTGTCGGCGACCCCGGGACCCTATGAGATGAGCCGGGCGGATCAGGTCGTCGAGCAGATCATACGCCCGACGGGGCTCATCGATCCGGAGATCATCCTTAGGCCCGCGAGTGGACAGGTCGACGACCTGCTCGGCGAGATCAGAAAGGTCGCGAAATCCGGACAGCGCGTCCTCGTCACCACGCTGACGAAAAAAATGGCTGAGAGCCTGACAGGTTACCTGCGCGAGATGGACGTCCGCGTGGAATACATGCACTCCGACGTCGAAACGCTGGAGAGGGTGCGCCTGCTGCGCAGCCTGAGACTGGGCGAGTTCGACGTGCTGGTGGGCATAAACCTTCTCAGAGAGGGGCTCGACCTTCCCGAAGTCGCGCTGGTGGCCATTCTTGACGCCGACAAGGAGGGCTTTTTGCGCTCGGAGACGTCTCTTATACAGACAATCGGCCGCGCGGCGCGCAACGTCAACGGCAAGGTCATCATGTATGCCGACGAGATCACCGATTCCATGGATCGGGCCATCCGCGAAACCAACCGACGGCGTGAAATCCAGCAGGCCTATAACGAGGAACACGGCATCGAGCCGAAGTCCGTGTCCACTGCGGTGCGCGAGCTGCTGGCCGTATCAAGGCCCGCCGCCGAATCCGGTTCGAGGGCGGACGACAGCTTCATGGACGAGGCGGAACGCCTGACCACCATCGCCCGACTCGAGGAGAGCATGCTGGACGCCGCCGAACACCTCGACTTCGAAAAGGCCGCCAAACTGCGCGACCGCCTGCTTGCCCTGCGGGGCGAAGCCCCCATGGCGACGGCTGAGGCCTCCCGCAAGAAGCGCCGCACAAGAGAGAGCAGCACACACCGACATACGAGCTGACGTCAGCGAGGTATATTATTTTGGATATCGATAAAATCATCGTCAGAGGCGCGCGCGTCAACAATCTGAAAAACATCACCGTCGAACTGCCCCGGAATAAACTCATCGTCATGACAGGCCTCTCCGGCTCGGGCAAGAGTTCGCTGGCCTTCGACACGCTGTACGCCGAAGGACAGCGCCGCTACGTCGAGTCCCTCTCCGCCTACGCCCGGCAGTTCCTCGGACAGATGGACAAACCGGACGTCGACGCCATCGAGGGCCTCAGCCCGGCCATTTCCATCGACCAGAAAACCACCTCCCACAACCCCCGGTCGACCGTCGGCACCGTGACGGAGATCCACGACTACCTGCGCCTGCTCTATGCCCGCGCGGGTATTCCGCACTGCCCTCAGTGCGGCCGGGAAATCACCCAGCAGACGGTGGATCAGATCATCGACCAGGTCATGAAACTGGAGGAGCGGACCCGCGTACAGGTGCTCGCGCCTCTGGTGCGCGGCCGCAAGGGCGAATACGTCAGACAGATCGACGACCTGGGACGGCAGGGCTTCGTCCGTGTCCGGATCGACGGCGCGATCTATGAAATCGGGGAAAGGCCCGAACTGGATAAAAACAAGAAGCACTGGATTGAGGTCGTAGTCGACCGCCTGGTCATCCGCGACGGCATCCAGCAGCGCCTGGCCGACGCCATCGAGACCAGCATGCGCCTCTCCGGCGGTCTGGTGCTTATGTCTGTCGTCGACGGCGAGGACACGCTCTATTCC
>JAFRLF010000050.1 GCA_017431365.1 Clostridia bacterium
CAACCTTCAGCTCATCAAAGCGGGAGAACCGCTGGCAACGCGGTCTGACGCACAACATGATTTCGGGGAGGAATGACAATGCGGATTGAGAAACTGACGGTCAACGGACGGCGGTATGTCAGCCTCTGCGACCTCGACCACATGAGGCACGGCCTGGTCAAGGACATTTATGACCGCTACGAGAAGGGCGAGGACGGGCACATCCACATGACGCCGGAGGATATTGGCGCGGTGGGCGCGTACAGTCATCTCATGGTCGAGCTGCTGGGAACCGAGCTGCGCGAGGCGCGTGAGGCCAGCAAGACCGCCGACGAGCTGCGCCGGAATTACGACGAGGTGTACGAGCGCATCCGCTCGGAGTGGCGCAACAGCAGCTACGTGATCGAGGGCGAGGACGAAAACGGCAAGTTCTGGTTCCGGAAATACTGCCCTTATGTCCCGAAAGACGATAAGGACGTGAAGACCGACGACGAACACGACGACACGCCGGTGTTCTCCACTCTGAAGCGCGACGCGATGTGGTGGCATGACTGCTACGACGCGGAATGCGCCTGCCGGGAACTGAAGGCGCGGACGGGGATCGAGAGCCTGAAGGTAGTTCCCGCGTGGCGCGTGTTTACCGACGGCAAGGCTGAGGAACGGCTGCTCAAGGCGATATTCGGCGAGGACAAAAAGCCCGTACCGTCAGATCGCTGGTGTATCTTCCTTGAGCCGGAGTACGACGGTGAGGGGATGCGCTTCAGCGGCTGGCTGACGTATCACGAGATGCTGCCAAAAGCCACGCGCGCCCAGTGCGAGCGGCTCGGAATGAAGATCGGGGACGAAAAGCCGATGTTCACACCTGACGGTCAGGTGTGGACGTTCGGGAGCCGCGAAGAGGCCGAGAAAGAGAAGGCGAAGATAGCGGAAAACGAGCCTGACCTCGCTGGGCGGCTGGGCGTTATGGTGTAAGAAGAAGCGCCGGAAGACGACGGCAGCGGCGTCGGTCAGGCGTTCAACCCGGATTGATAACGACGCCCGGATTAAGCGCGTCCGGTGAGGCGGCATCCGGGGAGGGAGGACGGACATGACGATCAACGAGGCGATCAAAGCATTGCGGGACTACTACAGCGCGGCGGTCAGTATGCCGTACATCCACAGCCCGGTCGCGTGGGCGCTGTACCAGACATGGAAGGCCGCGGACGTTGAGGCGGAGAAGGCGGGGGAATATGACAAGGACTGAGGGCGAGATCATGAAGGCGCTGCATATGCACTCTATCAGGCAGACGGGAGTATGTGCGAGCTGCGCGTATCAACACGAGGACGATTGCTCTGCCAGGATGGCCGCTGACGCGCGGGAGCTGCTCAAGGCTCAGCGTCACGCGGGCGGGGACGATACCATCATCCGGTTGGTCATGGCCGCGCTGGACAAGGGCGGGCAGCATATCATGGTCAGCGAGTACGGCAACGTGTCGATCATGCCGGAGACGCAGACAGCGCGGCTCGTGCCGGAGGAGGACAGGGACAACCACTGGCGCTGTTCCCAGTGCGGAGCTGTGTTCGGCATGGCGAGTCTGTCGTACAAGTACTGCCCAGAGTGCGGCGCGAGGATGGACGGTGAAGACGATGGCACGCTATCTGAGCATTAAGCTGGACGTTTTCATGTCCATGCTCCCCGGCGAGACGAAAGAGCAGGCCGAGGACAGGCTGGTGGATCTGATTAACGACGACGGGGACGCGCTGGTGCTGGGAGGCGGCCAGCTCGGTTGTGGAGGAGGTTGAGGACGATGCCTGACGTGGATAAGACGATTAGCCATCTCAAGGTGCTGCATACATGGGCGGCGTGTGACATGGTTACTATGTTCGACGCGCCGGACATCGCCCAGTGCACGATGGACGCGATCACGGTCATCGAGGCGCAGCGGGAGACGCTGGACAAGATCGATCAGTATGTACGCGAGCTTGACAGGGCGGTGAACGGGGCATGATCCCGCCATGCTACAAGTGCGAGGAGCGCCACATAGGCTGCCATGCGACGTGTAATGGGTATCTGGAGTTCTGCGAGGCGCGGGGCAAAGCGTTGGAACGGCAGCAGGCCGACCGGGAAGCGCGGGATATAAGCTTTGAAAGCGTGATGCGTTGGAAAAAAATACGAAAGAGGGAAAAGAAGTGAGCACGAAAGAAGACCAGCGGGAAGCGTACTACTGGCTCAAGGCGCGGGGGCTGTGCACGATGTGCCGGTGCGCGAAGGCGGAGCCAGGGAAGACGAAATGCGCGGCGTGCAGGGTGAAGTACAACGCATGGCAGATCACGCGGCGCGAAAGGCTCAAGGCGAAAGGGCTATGCGACAGGTGCGGACGTGAAATACCGGAGCCGGGGCGGGCGATATGCCAGAAATGCAGCGCTGTAGCGGCTGAGAGTATGAGACGGCGCAGGGCGATGAAAGAGACGGAGGTCAGGACATGAGCAGACGCGACGACATAGAGCGAGACCTTGCGGCGGGGATGAGTTACGCCGAGGTGGCTGAGCGGTACAACACCGACAAGCGGACGATCAGGGTGTATGACATGGTACGGACGCGCTCGCTGCCGCATTACGAGCCGGAGGAGCTTGAGCAGCCGCCAGCGGACAAGACGATACCGGAGCTGTACGCGATGGGCTACACGCTCATGGACATCGCGGCGGCGAAGGGCGTCAGCGACAGGGACGTCAGCTTTGAACTGCGGATGGCGGGCATTATACCACGTCACAGTCCGGGCATCCGCCTGCCGGATGAGGCGGAGCTCAAAGAGATCGAGGCCGAGTTTGCGCGCGGGGACAGCGCGAAAAGCATCAGCCAGCGACACGGCGTAGCAGAGTATAACGTGTTTCGGTTCATGCGGCACCGGGGCGTGACACGGGGCGTCGGCGGGCCGAGGACGCGGGCGCAGATCACGCCGGAGGCATGGGACAGGGCCGCAGAGGAATACCTGAACGGCGCGTCGATACACGCGCTGTCGCTGAAGTACAGGGTGGGCGCGGAGAGGGTCAAGAACGCGCTGGTGGAACGCGGGGTGCATATCCTGACGCAGAAGGAGGCGTCGGCGAGATCACTGACGGCGTACAACAAGACGCAACGGTAGAAGGGGGCGGGCGGCAATGAGGCCGAAAACCAAGCCGTGTCAGATGGATAAGGTGCTGCGGCATCTTCGGGATTTCGGAACGATCACGCCCATGGACGCGATGCGCGATTACTCGATCATGAGACTGGGCGCGAGGGTCTGGGATTTGAAGCGGCGCGGGTACAACGTCACGTCGCGGATTGTACAGGGCGAGAACAAGTACGGGGAGCCGACGCACTGGGCGGAATACACACTTCAGGAGGAATAACATGGCTTACGTCAAGTGTCGATATGTGGTAATGCAGTGCGCGAACAATTGGTGCCCATGGCCAGAGGAAACGACCGTTGACAGGCTACACAAATACGAGTGCGAGGGCGCGGACGAAGAGGGCGAACTTGTGACGTGCCGGTTCGCGGAGCCTGAAGAACGGTATCTTGAAGGCGAGTATAAGCGCGTGACGTGGGACGGAACGCTGAAGGTGGGCGGCAAGACGATTTCTGAGACGCGCAAAAAGACGTATTACGGCGATGAGGCTGAGGAAGGCATACACTACCTTGAGATTGACGGACATGTGTACGTGACGGACGAAGACGACGAAGAAACGGAGGCGAGCGAATGAGGATTATGCTGGACGACGGGGCGTTCGCGCCGGTCAGGGCGCACAAAGAGGACGCGGGGCTAGACATCCGCGCGAAGTGCGGCGCGGTGGTGCGGGCCGGACAGTCCATGACGTTCTACACGGGCGTTCACGTCGAGTTGCCGCCGGGGACGGCGGGGCTGCTGGTGAGCAAGAGCGGATTGAACGTCAGACACGATATAACCAGCACGGGCTTGATCGATCCGGGGTATACCGGGGAAATCGTGATTAAGCTGTTCAACCACGGATTTGAGGATTATCAGGTTCACGCCGGGGATAAGATCAGTCAGTTGGTGGTGTTCCCGATATGGCATGATCCGGTCATTAAGATCGTGGACGAGCTGCTGGAGACGGGGCGCGGGGACAATGGTTTCGGGAGCTCCGGGCGGTGATGAGCATGACGGCGAAAGAATATCTGAGCCAGGCATACCGCCTCGACCAGCGCATAGAACGAAAGATCGAAGACCGCGACCGGATGCGGGCGAAGCTGCAGAAGGCCACGGCGCAGATAACCGGCATGCCGCGCGGCGGGTCAGGGGTCGACTGGACGGAGCTTTCTGTCAGGGCGATGGAATACGACGCGAAGATCGCCAGAGAGATGAGCGAGCTGTACAGGCTGAAGACGGAGATCGAGGGCGTGATAGCGGCGGTAGAGGATCAGCGGTATCAAAGGCTGCTCACGCTGCGCTATATCGACGGCAAGCGCTGGGAGAACATCGCGGTTGAGATGAGCTATTCATGGCGGCGGGTGATGCAGATGCACCACGAAGCGCTGCGCGCCGTCATTGTTCCGGAAAGTTTGCATTGAATTTCATGTGGCGCATATGATAATATTACCATGCACACAGAGCGACCGACAGGGCCGCTCTTTTTTCGTGGGTGGGTTGATGCCCTATCAAATTCGCGTATGGCGGGAGCGCGGGGCATCATGGAGGATTTATGCGAGACCAAATGAAGATCGAATATCTGCCGGTTGACAGCCTGACGCCATACGAGCGCAACGCGAAGAAACACCCGGACGAACAGGTTGAGCACATCGCCAACAGTATCAGGGAGTTCGGCTTCAGGCAGCCGCTGGTGGTTGACGCGGATAACGTGGTGGTCATCGGCCACGGGCGGCTGATGGCCGCAAAGAAACTGGGGCTGGTAACTGTGCCTGTAGTCAGGGCGGACGATCTGAGCGAGGCGAAGATAAAGGCGCTCAGGCTGGCGGACAACAAGACGAATGAGAGCGAGTGGGATTTTGGAAATCTGAATTTCGACCTGAACGATCTAAACATTGACTTTGACATGAGCGATTTCGGTTTCGATATCGCAGGGGGGGCAACTGAAGAAACATCCGTAACCATAGCAGGGCAAGGGGTCACAGAATATAGGGAGGAGGATTTCGGCGATGATAAATTCGAGTGCGAATGTCCGCGATGCGGATTCAAATTCAATCGCTGAACATCGGTTCCCATGGAAATGGAATCTAACAGACCTAGCAAAAGTCAAGAGCAACGGACTGACAGTTTTCAGTTGTTTTTCGTGCGGCGGCGGTTCGTCGATGGGATACAAACTGGCCGGATATGACGTTATCGGGAACGTTGAGATTGACCCGCGTGTCATGAGGGTCTATCTGGCGAATAATCGTCCTACATATCCATATCTGATGGATGTGCGCGACTTCTTGAAAATACCGGATGACGATTTGCCAGACGCACTATTCAATCTAGACATCCTCGACGGTTCGCCGCCCTGCTCGGTATTCAGCACAGCGGGAGAACGTGAAAAGGGCTGGAATAAAGAAAAGGTATTCCGCGAAGGGCAGGCGTCGCAGAAACTCGACGACCTGTTTTTCTGGTTTATCCGCATCGCTGAAAAGCTGAAGCCGCGTGTCGTCATAGCTGAGAATGTGTCAGGGCTTATCAAGGGAAACGCCAAGGGTTATGTGAATGAGATATTCAAGGCGTTTGATGCGGCCGGATATAAAGTGCAGCTGTTTCTTTTGAATGCGGCGTTTATGGGGGTACCCCAGAAGCGGGAGAGATGCTTTTTTGTGGCGCAGCGTAAAGATCAAGGCTTTCCCAAACTAGCACTAGAGTTTAATGAAAAGCCGATTTTATTTGGACAGGTTAGAAGCCAAATAGGAAAGCCATTCACAAAGGAAAGCAGCAAGTTCCAGTTTCTTCTTTCAAAACGGAGAAAAGGCGATAAGGACATGGCCATGATCTCAGAACGAGAGTTAGGCCATAGATCAGGCTTTAATATTAAGATTATAGACGATGACGATGTTGCAACAACGACTATATCAGGTTCAAGCGTATTCCGATTCTATGATGGCCTTTATTATACAGACCACGATTTCGTCTCGGTACAGAGCTTTCCACAAGACTACAAGTTTGGCGAGGAGTCAGCGCATTATATCTGCGGCATGAGTGTTCCGCCTGTGATGATGGCCCAGGTTGCAACGGAGGTCTATGAGCAATGGCTGAAATGAGCGCACGGGAACGGCACGTTGAACAACTGCATCAGGCGCGGGTCGAATGGATGAACGCAAAAGACAACACGCCGCGCAAGCGCGATCAGGAACTGCGGACATACGACAAGCTCATGAAGGGATGATTTACAATTGATAAGAATAAGGGCGGGCGACCGCGCAAGGAAATAGACCGAGAACTATTCCAACGGCTTTGCGGGTTACAATGCAGTCTTGAAGAAATCGCGTATGCGTTAGACTGCTCAGATTCTACGATTGCGCGATGGTGCAAGCGTGAATATGATGCGACTTTTGAAGACATATATAAAAAATATGCGGCGAATGGCAAAATCAGTCTAAGGCGTTATCAGTTTGAATTGGCGAAAAAATCCGCGGCAATGGCGATCTTCCTCGGTAAGCAGTATTTGGGGCAGCGCGACAACTGGACGGATGACACAGTCGGAGACGATCCGCTGACGGCGCTGTTGATGAGGTGGGACGATGCAGCCGGGAAGCAGTAAACAGCTTGAGTTCTGGCGGGAGTGCAACCGGCGCTGGAACGTCAAGACCGGCGCGACGCGCAGCGGGAAAACGTATATGGACTATTTCCTGATCCCTCGGCGGCTGCTCGCCGGGGCCGGGAAAGAGGGGCTTAACGTCATTCTCGGCAACACGCGCGAAACGATCAGGCGAAACGTCATTCTCCCGATGGTGAGCATATACGGCTCCGGCAGGATCGGCAACATCCGGACGGACAACTCATGCACCATGTTCGGGCAGCAGGTGTTCATCCTCGGCGCGGACAACGAGGCGCACGTGAACCGGCTGCGCGGCGCATCGATCAAGTATTGCTACGGCGACGAGATCACGACGTGGAATCAGGGCGTTTTCGATATGCTCAAGTCCCGTCTGGACAAGCCGTATTCGGTCTTCGACGGGACGTGCAACCCGGAGGGGCCGCAGCACTGGTTCAAGACGTTTCTGGACAGCGACGCGGACATCTATCAACAGGCGTATTGCATCGACGACAATCCCTACCTTGACCCGGCGTTCGTGGAAAACCTGAAGCGCGAATACTCTGGGACGGTGCTCTATGACCGGTACATTCGCGGGTTATGGGTGGCGGCTGAGGGCGCGATCTACAAGCCGTTCTGCGATCATCCGGAGCGGTTCGTCATTTCGGGCCTGAGCGATCAGACTATAAACAAGGCGATCATCGGCGTTGACTTCGGCGGCGGCACTTCGGCTCACGCGTTTTGTTGTACGGGCCTGACGAACCGGGGATCTGTGGTCATCCTCGACGAATACCGGGAAAAGAAAGCGCTTGAGCCGACAAAGCTGGAAACGGATTTCGTTGATTTCGTCCGGCGCTGTCAGATGCGCTGGCTGGTGACCGACGTCTGGTGCGACAGCGCGGAGCAGACGCTGATAAACGGGCTCCGGTCGGCTGCTGCGCGTGAGCGGCTGGGCGTGAACATCGGAAACGCGATGAAAAGGGCGATCAATGACAGAATACGCGCAACGTGCCTGTTAATGGGCGCGGGGCGGTTTTTCATCAACGCCGACTGCGCGGAAACGATTGATGCGTTGAAGTCGGCGCTTTGGGACAGCAGGCATAATACCGAGGACGTCAGGCTTGACGACGGCACGACGAACATAGACAGCCTCGACGCGATGGAATACTCGTTCGAGAGGGAAATCCCGACGCTGATTGACGGCTGGGGGCAAAAATGAGATGCAGATATTATCCAAGTTACGTGACTGGGGGCGGCGGCTGATGGACAGGACGGCCAGCGCGACGGGCATCGCGCGGGATTACAAAACCGTTTTCGAGCTGGGCGGGGTTCCGGCGTTCGCGCAGTTCTACGACGTCGGGATCTTTCTCTGGAAGATGCTTTACCGGGGCTTTTACAAGCCGTGGCACTTGATCCACGCGCCGACCATCGGGAACCCGGACGCGACGCGGCAGCTGTACAGGCTCAACACGGCGAAAGCTGTATGCGCGGAAATCGCCGGGCTGGTCTGGGGCGAGGAATGCACGGTCAACGTCACGATGGACGGGCAAGAAAGCACCGACGAAAATCCCGACCCGCTGAACGAGTATATCCAGAGCGTGTTCAGGGATAACGCCTTCGGCGAGAAGATGCAGGAGCTGATCGAGCAGTGCTGCGCGCTGGGCGGCAGCGCGCTGAAGGTCTGGCGTGAGGTGCGGCGCGACGGCGAGGGAAACGAGATCGAAGGCACGGACAGCGTGCGCATCGGTTACGCGATGGCCGACCAGTTCGTCCCGCTCAGCTGGGACAACGCGCAGGTGCGGGAGGGCGTGTTCGTCTCCCGCGTGGCCAAGAAGGGCTGGTATTATACGCGGCTCGAATGGCACACCTGGGACGGCGAGACGTACATGATCAGGAATGAGCTGTACCGCTCGGAGATGCGGCGCGGCGCGAACGGCGACAGTCAGGACATCCTCGGAATCCGGGTGCCGCTCGCTGAAATGTACCCGTATCTTGACGAAGAGACGGTCGTACCGGTCGGCGAGAGCCTGTTCTGCTATTTCAGGACGCCGATTGCGAACAACATCGACGACAACTCGCCGCTGGGCGTGTCAATGTACGGGAACGCGCTTGAGACGCTTCACGCGCTGGACATCTGCTATGACAGTTTCGTCCGGGAGTTTCGGCTCGGCAAAAAGCGGATCATTGTACCGGCGCGGGCGGTCAGGACGATTGCAGACCCGACGACGGGCCAGCTCCGGCGGTATTTCGACGCGACGGATGAGACCTATGAGGCGCTGGCGAGCGACGACCCGAACGATCTGAAGATCACGGACAACTCGGTCGAGCTGCGCGTCGAGGAACACGTATCGGCGCTCAATGCGTTTTTGTCGATCCTGTGCCTGCAGCTGGGGTTCTCGGCGTCAACATTCAGCTTCGACGAGAAAAACGGCCTGAAGACGGCGACAGAGGTCATCAGCGAAAACAGCAAGACATACAAGACAGTTAAGACGATCCAGAACCAGCTCGTACCGGCGTTTGAGCATCTGGTGCGCAACATCATAGACATCGCGACGCTGTACGGGATTGAGCATGACGGCCAGAGCGTAGAGAGCCTCGCGGCGGGCGGGTATCATGTCAACGTGGTATTCGACGACGGCGTGACGCAGGATCGGCAGACGAACATCTCCGAGGGCGTGATGCTGGTCGGGGCCGGGCTGCTGAGCAAGTATACGTTCATGACGGACAAGAAATACGGCCAGGGCCTGACGCCGGAGCAGGCGCAGGAAGAGCTCGCGCGGATCAAGACCGAGGGTACAGGAAACACGGTAGACGTTACGCGCCTGTTCGGCGGAATGGAGTGATAAGGATTGACGCCGTCACTGTTTGACGATATGAGTTACGCGATGGCCATGGTTTATGGCGCGTGCAGTGACCGGCTCATGGTCAATCTGGCAAAGTATTTCAAGTATATTCATTCTGACAAGCAGGTTAAGGAGCTTTTCGAATATCAGGCGCGTTTGCTGGCGCAGCTGGGGCAGATCGACAAGGAAAGCGCGGACATCATCTTTGCGTACATGAACGGCGCGGACGCGCAGCTGCGGCAGGCGCTTGAAACGGCGATCATCGACGCGATAAAGCCGATTGAGAAGCCGCTGAGGGACGCGGCGAAGGCCGGTCTGATCAACGGGCCGGGCGTTGTGCCGCCGGTCATGTCGGCGAACATGACGCAGGCGTTCAAGGCGTATTACAAGCAGTCGGCGGACAAGCTCAATCTGGTTAATACGGTCATGCTTGAGAGCACGCGCGCAGCATATCAGGCGACGGTGAGCAACGTCATTAACCGGATTGAGCACTCGCAGGAAATCCTCAACATCGGCGCGGGCGAAGTAGTGACGGGCGTGAGCACCTGGAACGAGGCGATGCACGACGCCGTTCGGGACATGGCGCGAAACGGTCTGACGGGTTTCGTCGATCACGCCGGGCGGCGCTGGACGCCGGAGGCATACGCGGCGATGGACATCCGCTCAACCATGTTCAACACGGCGCGGGCGGCGGTCTGGGAGCGGTCGGAGGAATACGGCGCTGACATCTATCAGGTCAGCAGCCACAACGGCGCAAGGCCGCTATGTTATCCATGGCAGGGCAAGCTGATAAGCCGGAGCGGATGGACGGGCGACGTCGAGGACATCGACGGCAACACGGCGCACGTATACGCCGAGTGGGAGACGAGCAAGGGCGAGGCGGCGGGCCTGTTCGGGATCAACTGTCGGCATTACCCGATACCGTTTATCCCGAAGTTTTCGGCGCTGCGGTACAAGGGTCAGGATGAAGAGGAAAACGCGAAGACCTACGAAGAGAGCCAGCAGCAGCGCGCGCTTGAGCGAAAGCTGCGCGGCGAGCGGCTGGAATTGGAGCTGCTGAAGACGCAGGGCGCAAGCGCGGACGACATACGCGCGCAGGAGACGAAGGTCGACAGGGCCAGCGATGAGATTGACCGGTTCTGCGAGGACACCGGACGCGCGCGGCATCGTGACCGGGAGTATACGCCGATTGACGCGACGTGGCCGGATAAAGAGACATACGACGCGACGACATTCCCGACGAACGAACGGGACAAGATCAATGATTGGTTCAGAGGTGAATAATGATGTGCGAGCACAAGACATTCTGCTGCACCAACGGAGTGTTTTTCTGCCTGACGTGCGGCGCGGAAATACCGAACCCGTATGAGGGCAAGACGGAAACAAAGACAGAGGATAAACCGGCGAAGAAGAAGGGAGGCAAAGCGAAATGACGATCCTGCTGTATAATGACGGGCGCATTGTTACGGATGCAGGAAACCCGCTCGAGGGCGTGAGCCTTGACGGGCTGGCGGCGTTTATCGCCGACCCGAGCGACGGAGACACGCTGGTCTATGACGCGACCGCCGGAATGTGGAAGCCGGGAAACCCGTTCCCGGTGTCGATCACGGAACCGGAGGACGGGGACACGCTGGCGTATGACGCCGAGAGCGGCAAATGGAAAAACGTTCACGCGGCGGTGGGAGGTGAATGATAAATGGTCAGGATCATCGTTGAAAGAGCGTTCACGGGCGGTCTGAAGTACATCGAGGGCGCATGCGTTCACGCTGACACGAAGCCGACGGCGGGCATCGTAACAGGCAGCAAGCTCACGGAGGCCGACACCGGCGACGTGTATATGTTCTATGAAGCCGACTCGCCGGGCTGGGGCAAGATCGCGGCGAGGCCGACAGTATCAGACGGTTGATTTAAGCGCTTCGGATGAGGCGCTTTTTTCATGCATTTGTCCGGCGGGACGTTAAACACGCGCGCGGCCTATCACTCTAACAGGCCGGATAAAGGAGCGTATCAATGGCTGGGATTTTCACACGCAAGAGCATTTCGGACATTATGAGCAACGAGGCGCTGACGCCGGAGGAACGAACCGATCAGGTTTTCTCGCTTTACGGGCGGGCCATCGACGACGGGTTCGTGACGAAGGGCGCGGCGGCTGCGGCTCAGCAGTCCGCGATTGAGCAGGCAAAGACCGAATGGGAAAAGGGCGTCAAGACGCCAGACCCGAAGGAGAGCGACGAATACAAGGCGCTTTTGGGCGAGTATACCGCCTACAAGACGATGCAGACGGCGCGCGGCTCCGAGGATTACAAGGGCGTCAAGGGCAAGTTTTTCGAGACGGTCTATGGCATGATCGATCATCGTGACGGGGCGAAACCCGTGCGGGAACAGATGGCGGGCATCCGCCAGAACTATGAAGAGTATTTCGAGGACGCGGCGGCGCAGAAGAAGCCTTCGACGGGTGGCCCGGTTGAGGGCGCGATGCCGAAGGGCAACGAAAGCGCGGTCGATGCGTTCACGAAGGCCTGGGGCTTCGGGCCCAAGAAAGGATGATGAAAGATGGCATTCGTGCAGACGAACGTCAACTATGCGGCTGAGTATGCCGCTGCGCTGGCTCAGAGCTATCCCTATCTGAGTTATTTCGGCGCGATCTGGGCGAGCGAGAACAGCAACCGCTACAAGCCCGGCATGGGAAAGACCATGTATATCCCGTCGCTGCAGGTCAGCGGCGCGGTGGACGTCAACCGCAACCAGATTACCGGCACCTTCAATCGCAACTGGAACAACGAGTGGCAGGCGGTCGAGCTGGACATGGATCGTGAGTGGAACACGCTCGTCGACCCGATGGACATCGACGAGACGAACGGCGTGGCGACCATCGCGAACATTACGCGCGCGTTTACCGAGTTTCAGAAGGTGCCCGAGATGGACGCCTACATTGCAAGCAAGCTGGCGGGCTTCGCATCCGCGTTCGGCGGCGTGAGCACTCAGAGCCTGACGTCCTCCTCGATCCTGACCGAGTGGGACAACGCGCTCGAGTTCATGACCAACCAGCGCGTCAACCGCGACAGGCTGGTGGCGTATATGACGCCCGGCACGTACAAGCTGCTCAAGCAGGCGACCGGCCTGACCCGATTCATCGAGGTTACCAACGGCATTCAGGCGGTTGATCGCAACGTGGCGCGCCTGGACGGCGTGACCGTGGTCGAGGTTCCCGCGGACATGATGAAGACCGCGTACACCTTCACCGAGGGCTGGGCCATCGACACCGCGCACGCGGTGCAGATCAACTTCATGCTGGTCGACCCGATGGCCGTGGCGGCTCCGATCAAGTATGAGACCGCGATGATGAGCGCTCCGACCGCTCAGAGCAAGGGCAAGTATCTGTACTATGAGCGCTACTACTACGGCGCGTTCATTCTCAACCAGCGTCAGGCGGGCGTTTACGCGCACGTCGGCAGCGCGCCGAGCGTGGGCACCCTGACCGTGACCAGCACCGCGGGCACTGCCGCCGGGTCCACCAATATCGCGGTTTCCGGCTATGGCATCGGCCAGAACGGCGATCCTGACGAGGGTCTGGTCATGAAGTACTGCCCGAACAACGCCAGCGACAGCATCAGCTTTACCTACAACACCGCGCCCGCATCCGGCACGTGGACTGAGGTCGCCGCGGCTCCGTTCGCGCTGACCAGCCAGACGGCCAACTACTACATCTACGTCGTCCTGATCAACAAGCAGACCGGCGGCGTCGTTGCGGCGGGCAAGACCCAGAACGTCGTCGGCGTGTGATCTGAGGTGACCGCATGAGCGCGATTGTAGACTTCGCCTGGTATTATAACGTCTACTTTGGGAACGAGGCCGACCAATCCTCGTTCCCGGCGCTCTGCGCTCGCGCTGAGGACGTGATAGGCGCGATGACGCGCTGGCAGGTCACGGCGGCGAACATCGGGACGCTGAGCGAGGCGCTGCAGACGCTCTACAAGAAGGCGATCTGCGCACAGGTAGATTTTTTTGCGGTCAACGGTACGGAAACGGCGACCGGGGACAGCGGCGGCGGCTGGACGGTGGGAAAGGTCACGGTGCAGGGCAAAGCCGACCGGGCGAGCGGGGCGGGCCTTCTTTCGGGCGCGGTCTCGCCGCTCGCGGTGGCATTGCTTGAGCAGACGGGCCTTCTCAACCCGCAGGTGCCGACGCTTCCGGAGATGCCGCTTTTGGGGTGGTGGTGAGATGCTGTCACCCATTCCGGCGCGGATTTTGAGATCAACCGCGACCGTCACGGTATCAACCGGCACCGACATATACCAGAACCAGACGTATGACACATACACAGTTAACCGGGTGCATCTGCAGCCGTCAACCGAGATCAAGAAGGACAGGACGAACACGGATCAGCAGCTTCGGGCAGTGCTCTTTGTGGATGCGAAGCTCTCAACGCCGCAACTTGACTGGGGCGCGCTGCTGCGCTCAGCCCATGAGGCGGGCGGGGATATGCGCGTCACGGTGCGCGGCGTGGAATATACCGTTTTGACGGTGGACGAGCTGCGCGAGGCGAGCGACCAGCTGCACCACTGGGAAGTGGGGTGCGTGTAATGCCCGTCAAGATCACGTTTGACCGCAACGCCTGCGTGACGCGGGTGGAGCACACGGTTAAGACCGCAATCGGCAGACTGTCAGCTGAAATTCTGGCGGACTGCAATGAATACTGCAAAGAGGACACGGGGACGCTGATCGCGTCTTCGCTGATCCACTCGCGCCTTGACGAAGGCCAGTTAATCTGGCAGACACCATACGCGCGGCGTCAATACTGGGCGATACGGACGGCCTTTACAGACGTCAACCCGCAGGCGACGTGGAAATGGTGCGAGGTGGCGAAGAACCACCACAAAGACCGCTGGGAGCGGCAGCTGCAGATGCTGATCGGAGGTAATGCGCCGTGAGTGAGACAACCGCACCGACCGAGACCATGAGCGCGATGAACGATGTCGTTGAGCAGGTCATCGGGCTGGTAAACGGTATGAGCGTATTTGCAACGATGACGCGCGGCGCGCTGCCGACGGGGCCGGGTCTCGTATGCGAGCCGGGGCCCACGACGCCGAACGAGGTATATCTGGATAAGGGTCAGTATATCCCGCTTGACCTGACGATTAACGGCAAGCATAGCAATCTGAAGACGCTCAGCAACGATATGGCGCTGATCTTCGAGGATTTGACACGGCGCAAGACGTATCCGTCCGGGACGGGGTGGCAGATCGTGGACATCGCAGCGTATACGTGGCCGGAGGTCATCAGGCGCGAGAGCAACAATCAATGGCTGATGGCGGGCGCGCTGTCGGTCAGGTACTATCTAACAGGGAGTGATAACGAATGAACGCCAACTGGGCCAACGAGCTTTGGATCGGTACCGAAAGCTCGACGAGCAATAACACCACGACGTGGACGTATTCCAAGCTCTGCAAGGGCATTGAGAGCATGGAGTTCTCGCCGAACGAGCAGAACCAGCAGTATTTTTTCCTGTGCGGCGGCGGCTTCGCGCACAATGAGGTCACCGGCGCGGCTCCGCAGATTATCGTCTCCGGGCGGCGCATCGCGGGCGACACGGCGCAGGATTACATTGTCGGCAAGCAGTTTGCGCTGGGCGATGACCGCAAGACGAGCGTGAAGATCGTGGCGGAGGGCAAGCAGATCATCTGCGACGCGACCATCGGCGACGTGACCAGCTTCGGCGGTCAGACGCTGGACGTCAACGCTTTCGGCTGCACGATCTATTTCAACGGCACACCGACCGTATCGAGCGCGACGAGCGGCTGACAGGGATAACGGGAGGGGTAAAACCCTCCCGATTTTTTTGGAGGGTGCATGAAAACGTTGATCGCGATACCTGCGATGAGCTGGGTATATACCGGGTTTTTGCAGTCAATGCTTGAGCTTGACAAGCCGAACGCGGGCATGGCCATACAGCAAAACAGCATGATATTCGACGCGCGAAACAATTTGGCATGGGGCGCGATGAATAACGGCTTCGACCGGGTGCTGTGGATTGACAGCGACATGAGGTTTGACGCCGACCTTCTGACGCGGATGAATGCTGACATGGATGAACACGGGCTTGAGTATGTTTCGGCGTGGTTCACGGGCCGGAAGACGGGCGCTAAAGCGTGCGTGTATAAGAGCATCAAATGGAACGTAGAACAGGGAAAGGTCACGGCAAAGGCTGAGCCTTTCGAGAAACGGATGGATGGACTGTTTGAAACCGCCGGATCGGGCTTCGGGGCCGTTCTGATGAAGACGGATGTTATAAGGGCTGTCAGTGAGAAATACGGCCCGCCGTTTATACCGCTGCCGTACATGGGCGAGGATATATCGTTCTGCTGGCGCGCCGGGCAGCTTGGAATAAAAATGTGGTGCGACGGCAGTATCAGGGTGGGTCATATCGGCCCTCAAGTATTCGGGGAGGATTAAGATGTTTTCAATTTCACTCAACCGCATCCACGACACGCTGAGGATTTCGGAGGGCACCGACACGCTCATTCTCAAGGTGGACGGCGACGCGCAGCGGATGGTCGCGGGGCTGATCAACGTGCGGGAGCGCAGCGCGGCGCTGGCCAAGGACGGCGGCGAGGCGGCGCTGGAAGAGCTCGCACGGTATTTCGCGGTCACGATCTTCGGTGAAGAGCAGGCCGACAAGCTTTTCGATTTCTACAGGGGTAACGCGGGCTGTGTGTTTGCGATCTGTTCGCAATACTTCAGCGAGCGGCTGAACAAGCTGGTCACGAAGGCGCAGAAGAAAGCCTATGCGCGTACAAGATAAGCTGCCGACGCATATCACGGTCGGGCGGCGGCGGTACAGGATCAACACGGATTTTCGGCGCGTGCTGCGGATGACGGAGATCATGGATGACCGGGGCCTGACGGACGAGGCGCGGGACTGGCTGGCGTTGCGGTGCGTGATGCGGTTTCCTCCGAGATCGCGCGAAAGGCAGGTCGAAGCGCTGAAGGCGCTGCGGGATCTGTTTTTTCCAGTCACGTGCAAGACCGGCGACGGGAAGAAGATAACAGACCTTGGACAGGATGCCGAGCTGATCGTCGCGGCGTTCTGGCAAACATACAAGGTCAACCTGTGGCGCGACCGGCTGACATGGTTCGAGTTTTCGGCGCTGCTGGGCGGCATTCCGGAGGGCTCGCGGTATGCGGACGTTCTGGGCATCCGGGCGCGGCCCATGCCGAAGCCGACGAAATGGAACGCGGAGGAACGCGAATGGCTGATGAAGGCCAAAGCGGTTCACGCGCTGACGATGACGGAACAGGAACAGGCGGACAATTACAGCCGGTCGGTTAAGGCGCTCTTTGACGGATTATTAAGCATGGCAGGTGATAAGCATGGATGACGGGCGCGTGGTATTCTCAATCCAGGGCGATAACCGGGAGCTGCGCACGACGCTTCAGGAGACGACGGACGCGATACAGCGCGAGAGCCGGAACTGGGACAGGGCGGCAGATCAATCGTCGGATAATATGTCTCGGGCGTTCGGGCGGGCGTTCGACGTGGAGCGCGTCAAGAATTTCGCCATACAGGCGGGAAAATGGCTGCTTCAACTGGGCAAGGACGCTGTCAACGCGGCAAGCGATCTGGCCGAGGTTCAGAACGTCGTAGATGTGGCGTTTGGCGAGGACGCAAGCAAGATCAACACGTGGGCCAAGAACGCGGCGGAGAATTTCGGCCTGACGGAGACGCAGGCAAAGAAATTCACGTCAACGCTGGGCGCAATGATGAAGTCGGCAGGTCTGGCTGGGCCGGAGATCGTCACAATGTCAACCGATCTGGCAGGGCTGGCGGCAGATATGGCGTCGTTCTACAACCTTGATTTTGAGACGGCGTTTCAGAAAATCCGGTCGGGCATTTCAGGCGAAACAGAGCCGCTGAAACAGTTGGGCATCAACATGAGCGTCGCGAACCTTGAGGCATACGCGCTGCAGCAGGGCCTGAGTAAGACGTTCGCGCAGATGAGCCAGGGCGAGCAGACGATGCTCCGGTATCAATATATCATGCAGGCGACGGCTGACGCGCAGGGCGATTTCGCTCGCACGTCTGACGGGTACGCCAACTCGATGCGGCTTTTGGAGACGAACGTCGAGAGCCTGAAGACGAAGCTGGGCGAGGTGCTGCTGCCGGTTATCTCGGATGTCGTGGCCGGGATAAACCAGATGGTCACCGAGCTAACCGGGAACAAGCAGCGGACAATTCTTGATGATTTCGCGGACATCGATCTTCAGACCGAGAGCAAGCTGGCGGAGATCGAGACAACGGCGGCAAAGGCTCAGTCGCTTGTGGAAATCCTTAACGGGATCAATGCGTATTCGGTCTCCGGTGAGGGGCTGAGCGGCTTCCTTGCCGATATGGCGGAGGGCGCTAACAAGCTGCAGAACTCGAAGCCGAGGCTCTGGAATGGCCTGATCGACACGCTGGACGACGCGCAGATTTCGGACGCGATCAACGACACGAACGCGGCGGAGATCGGGAACGTCGCGGAGAACGCGAACGCGATAAACATCACGACGCCGGGCAAGTGGGACGATCTCTCAAAATCGCTGAAGAATTTTGACGTAAGCGACAAAATGAAATCGAGCGGCGTCGACGCGATGGCGGACGCGGCGAACAAATTGGAGTTCACGGCTCCGACGCGCTGGAATAACATCATGGACGCGCTGGGCCGGGCGGGCGCGCTGACAGGCCTTGCGGACGCTGGCGTGAATATCGGCGCGCTGTCTGACGCGATCAACAGCGACGGCGCGAGCACGGAAAAGGCGCAGGCGTGGCAGACGCTGCTCAACGCGCTGACGACGGACTCCGAGACGCTTACAAGCCTGACGGGCAAGGACGCGGAAGGCGCGAAGGAATGGCTCGAAACGCTTGCCGCGGGCGCGAACAAACTTGACGCGGGCAGCGCTGAGGGCTGGGACAAGCTCAAGCAGACGTTCATGGAGGGCTTTACCGGCGGGGAAAGCGGCGAGGTATTCGGCGAGTTCTTTACCAAGACCGGCGAATATGCGCAGTATTTGAGCGCGTTGGGCATCGAAACCGATGGAGTGGCTGATGCGCAGGCGCTGTGGCTGCAGGTATGTCGGGAGCTGATTACGTACATCCCGGGCCTGTCTTCGATCATAAACGCCGAGACTGGTGAGGTCGAGGGCGGCACGAAAGCCCTGAAAGACTACATCCTCGCATGGAACACCGCGGAGAAGCTGCCGGTTTTGCAGGCCGCGAACGACCGGTATTTACAGGCGCTGGAGAACAACTTCAACGATCTGCCGGATCTGTTTATTGACACAATCACCGCTGAAGCAAGATTAAGAAGGGCCGAAGAAGCGCTTCGCGCTTTAGGAATGGAACCCGGCGAAACGACAGCATGGTTGGCCAAAACCGAAAAACTCGATTATAAACAAAATGGTGGTGAATTAGCTGAGAGCACGCAGGCGTTAATCGAGTATGCCGACGCGATTGAAGAATTCGACAACGCGAAGCAGAAATATGATAACAGGCTTAAAGAACAGTCTGACGCTTACGAAGTGTATGAGGAACGTGTCGCGGCAGTAACTGAAGCATATGGTGAAGAGGCCACGGCGGCGAGTGCGGCGGCAGACAGTACATATCTGACCGGCGATGCGGCGACGGCGGCGACTGACGCCATGACGGGCCTCGGCGAGGCATTGACGGCGCTGAATGACTATTACGACGACGCGCGGACGAGCACGGAAACGCTTGTGCGGTCGGTGGTCAAGGGCTTCGGGGAGATCGAGAGCCCGGCGGAAAAAGCGCGGCGTGAGGTGCAAGACCTGACGAAGCAGCTGGCAGACGCGGCGAACGCGGGCGAAATAGAACTCAGGATCAGCGACACGGAAAACACGATACCGACGGCGCAAAATATGCTGCTGGGTTTGCAGGATCAAATCGCGTATATTGACGAATACCAGCGACGGCTCGTTACGGCCCGAAAGATGGGATTTAGCGAGGATTTGCTGGCGAGCCTGAGCGATGGCAGCCTCGAAAGCTATGACTATTTGGGTGGGCTGACCGGAGCGACGGCGACACAAGTCCAACAGATCAACGACGCATACGCGGCGGCGGAGGCTGGCAAGGAACAATTCACAGACGCGTTAACGGCTCAGAAACTCAAGGCGGATGAAGTGTTTCAGGCGCTTGTAGATGACGCGAACGCGATGGTCACGAACCTTGACCTGTCAGGCGGTGCGCAAACTGCGATGGAGAGCACGCTTCAGGGTCTGATCAACGGCATCGCGGCAAAGCTGCCAGACCTGACGACGGAGGTCGATCTGGTGCTGGCGCAGCTGGCGCGACTCGATTTCGCCTATGGTTTCAGTTTCAACAAAGGCCAGATCATAACCGGCTTCATGCCGGGGATGAACATCCTCGACGGCACACACGCCAACGGTCTTGATTACGTTCCGTTTGACGGCTATCTGGCCGGGCTGCATGAAGGCGAAAGCATTCTGACGGAGGCCGAGGCGCGGGTCTGGCGCAATTTCAAATACGGTCAGGCGAGCACATCAAACTCTATCGATTACGACGCGCTGGGCGGCGTCATGAGGGATAACGTCAACGCGGGCGGAAACGTCTACCTTGACGGGCGGACGGTCGGGCGCGTGATTTCGGCGCAGCAGGCGAACAACTTCAGGAACCTTGAAAGGAGCGGCTGGCAGGGATGATATTTTTCAATAACGCGGCGCTTGAGTTCGTCGCTCCGCAGATCAAGGTCGTTGACGTGCGCGTGTCGCCGATTTCAATGGCCGTCACGGCGCGGCAGAGGGCGACGCTTCCGGGGTCGGAATTTGTGCGCATCGTGGGCCGGAGCCGCACGGTGGAGATTTCGTTCGCACTGATTGAGCGAGACTGGCAGGCGCGGCAGGACGCGCTTCTTGCGATCACGCGCTGGGCGCGGTCGGACGGGCCGGGCAAGCTGCAGCTGCCGGGGCATGACGGGCGTTACCTTGAGGCGATCTGCACGGCGCTGCCGGAGCCGTCACTTCGGCAGTGGTGGGAAAGCAAGCTGCGCATAGTTTTTACCACGATGCAAAACCCGTTCTGGACGGACGAAGTTGAGAAAAGCGCGGCGTGCGGTTCGGCGTTTTATGTTACGGGCAGCGCGCCGCCGCTGATGCGGATCACGCGGACGCTTTCGGCGCAGGCGACGAACCAGAGCTATTCTGACGGGACAAACACAATGACGTTTTCGGCGATCCCGGCGGGGAATATGGTGATAGACCTTAACCGGCAGACGGCGGCGGTCGGCACGACATCGATCATGAGCGCATACGGCTTCACTTCCTCGTTCATTCCGCCTTCGACGGGCGGCATGACGATCACGGGAACCGGTACGGTGCGCTGGCGTGAGAGGTGGGAATAATGGAGTTTCTTTTCTTCACGGCGGCGGACGCCGTGCTTTTTTCGCGCGACGACGCGGAAAGCGCAAACTGGACGGTCGAGGAAATGACGCTGACGGCCGAGTTTCCGCGCGACGCCGATAAGGTCATACAGCGCGGGCAGCGGGTCGGCTTTGAGTACGACGGCGTTTTGCAGCTGTACGAAATCCGGAAGGTCGAGAACCTTGAACCGGATCATTACCAGCGGCTGACGGCGGAGCATATCGCAATCAGTGAGCTGAGCGATGAGCACACGCCGGGCGAAGAGATCACGGACGAGACGGCGGGCGCGGCGCTGGCCGGGTTGCTGACGAACACGCTCTGGACGGTCGGAACCAACACGGCGAGCGGGACGCAGAGCGCGGACATCTCGCGCGGCTCGGTCTGGCAGGCGGTCAGAACCATCGAGACGAACTGGAACGTCTACATAACGCCACGCGTGACGTATAACGCCAGCGGGATTACGGGGCGGTATCTCGACATAAGACCGGCGGGCGGGGTCTGGAACGGGATGCGTCTGAGCCTCGACAAAAACGCGGATGAAGTCGGCGTCGTCTACGATGACAGCGAAGTCATAACTGCCATGTACGGGTATGGGAAGACTGTCAACGACGAGCCGCTCACGTTCGCGGACGCGGTCTGGACGGCGACGAGCGATCACCCGGCGAAGCCTGCGGATCAGACATACCTTGAGGACACGGCTGCGACGGCGCTTTACGGGCGCAACGGTCGCCCGCGCTGGGGGTATTACCAGAACGCCGACATTGACGATCCGGACGTGCTGCTTGAGAAAACGTGGGAGGCGCTGAGGATCACCAACGCGCCGAAGGTCACGGTCGACTGCATGGTGGCCGATCTGTACAGGCTCGGATATAACGACGTCCCGATCAGGCTGCACGACACGGCGCTGGTTGACATAACGCCCATAGGCGCGCAGCTGCAGCTTGAGGTGATACAGCTAAACGTCGATCTTCTTGATCCGACGGCGACGCGTCCGGTCATCGGGGCGTATATACCCAACATCGTATATATCAACCGGGAGACGGCTTCACGCGCCGGGGGCGGCGGCGGAGGCGGTCGCGGCGGCGGCGGTCGCGGTCAGACCAACGCAGAGCTACAGCGGTCGGAATTTGAGACCGAGATCACGGCGAACCAGTACCAGATTAGCCTCAGGGCGTACCAGGTGGATATGACCAACGTCGAGACAATCCTCCAGGAGAGCGGCGTCGCGATTTCGGCGGGCGGGACGATCATCTATGCGAACAACAATCTCAACAATATGAAAAGCGATATATCGGTGAATGCCGGGAATATCGCGCTTGTGGTAACGAACGGGGCGCTTGACGCGGGGAAGATCACGCTTGCGATCAACAACGGCGGCAGCAGGGCGACGATTGACGCAGATCAAATCTTGCTCAACGGCTCAACAAAAATATCGTCCTTGCTTACAGGCGCGGCGCTTATCTCGGCGTTGAGCGTTAACAGCCTGAGCACGCAGTATCTTGGCGTGAGGGGCGAAGCAGCGACGATGCACACGGTCACGTTGATGAGTTCGGATGGCGTGACACCCGTTACAATCAGGTATCTCGGTGCATAAGGGGGAGATTAACGATGGCATTTATCGAGATTTCGCGCGCGGTCAACCTGGACGCGCCGGTTGTGCCGGAAGGTTTGACCGGCGGGCTGTATGCGACCGAGTACGATGCGCACAAATTCATTATCACGGCATACCGGGGCAAGACGGAGATCGCGCTTGACGGGCAGGTGACCGGCTCGTTCATCCGCGCGGATAGCGGCACGGAGACGCTGACTGGCAGCGTGGTCGATGGCAAAGCTCAGCTCACGCTTCCAGCGAGCTGCTACGCGGTTCCGGGCCGGTTCGCGCTGACGATCTATAATACCAGTGTCAGCGGGTCCAAGGCGACGATATACGCTGCGGTCGGGAGCGTCTACCAGACGACGACGGGTACAATCATCGATCCTGGCAGCGTCGTGCCTGACATAACAGACATAACGGCTGCGTATAATTCCATGCTGGATGCGACGGCGGCGGCGACGGCGGCGGCGGAGTCGGTGCCGGGCATAATCGCGCCAACGTTCAGCGTGAGTTTGCCGTATAACACCGGGGACATCGTTTATTATAACGGCTCGCTATACAGGTTCATTACGGCACACGTAGCGGGGGCGTGGTCAGCTTCCGAGACGGTCGCGGTTGTGACGGATAATGAGGTCGCGGCGCTGGCGAAGACCCAGAAGGCGGCAAACGCCTTTGATTTTTTGAATGGAGAGATCAATTACGAGAGCCGGACGATCAACAGCGTGACGTTCTCGTGGACTGATCGCGTATGTACGGTCAGCGGACAGTACACGTCAGGCAATACACCGACAAGCCGACTGTATAACAATTCGTCCAAACTCCCGCGCGGCATGAAGGTTGGGGAAACATATTACGTCAGTTTCGCCTCATCAAGCGCCAACGTGATGCTGGCTATCTATCCATATATCAGCGGGACGCTCGATCGGACTGCCGTCATTCTGCGGACAGCGAACAGCACATATCCCAATATCAGGTCGTTTATACTCCCAGCCAATACGACAGGACTGCTGGTGAGGCTTGAAGCCGTAACGCCGAACACGGCGATCAGCGCGACGACATCTGACGTTATGATCCTGGGCGAGTATACGCAGGGATGGCTCCGCAGCTATATCGGAGACAAGTACGACACGGCCACGGCCTATGCTCAGGGCGCGCGGAACATCCTCGCCGAATTTGCGAACTATGAGAGCCGGACGGCCGGAAACATCAAATGGACATGGTCTGGCGGCGTCTGCACCGTTGAGAGCACGGACGGCGAAGCGGCGAGCACGCAGTCAACGTCGCGCCTGTATACGGACACGACTCACATGCCGACTGGCCTGACGGCTGGCGGGCTGTATTATGTCCATTACACGACGACAAGCGGAACGGTCTGGCTTGATGTCTACTGTTATAAGCAGGACACGACATCGACGAAATATATATACAAGGGCGATGGACTGCTGAAGATACCGAGCGACACGGTGGGAATACTGATCCGGCTGGAAGTCGCCGTGGGGACAGAGCTGCCGGGCGATGTGACGGTCAGCGCAGTGGGTATTGAGACCGCGCCGCCGAACGCAGCGCTGATGGACTGCCGCCTCTACCCAACGGGCGACAGCAGCGACCGCACAGAAGAGATTGAGCGGATGCTTGAGATCGCGGGGAAGTGCGAGCTTGTAAGTGGCAGGTATTACGTCTTCGGCGTCGATATGCCGGATGGGACGATGCTGGAAGGGTACGGGGACAAATCCGAGGTCATCTTGAGCGGCACAGACGCAACGGCAGGGTATGCAATCAGGCTCAACAGCCGCTGCACCATCCAAAATCTCGCCATCAAGGGCAACCTTGAGAATCACGACAACGACACGGACGTGTACTCATCCAGCGCGACATACTACAACCGGCACGGCATAATCTGGGACGGCGTATTCACGGCGGACAAGACTATGTTCTCCAGCACATCCTCCACACCCGCGCGGGGGATGCTGCGCAACTTGTATATCACCAACTTCTCAGGCGGCGCGATCTCGCTCAACAATACCGGGACGAACGTCCACAGAGGCATCACGGTCAGCGACTGCACGATCTGGTATTGCTACGCGGGCATCAATATCCGGTATTACAGCGAGTTCAACAAGTTCTCGAACGTGGCATCGACGCACTGTAATTTCGGCTGTATCAACAACGGCGGCAACAACCTTTTCACCAACTGCAACTTCTCGAAGAACGTTATCGGGTTCATTATCAACAACTACGAGGGGCGCAGCCCGAACAACGGACACGGTTCGGTTACCGGCTGCATTTTCGACCACTCGGACGGCAACACTGGCACGGGAATCCGGCTCATTAACGTGACGCCGGGCGAGGTCTTCGACGGATGCCAGCTCTTCTATTCTGGCATCTATATCACCGACTCGACGGGAATTATCTTCACCGGCCTGAACGCTGGCTGGGGACCGAACATCAGCGGCGAGCATTACGGCGAGAGAATCACCATCGAGGGCAACGGGCTGGTCATGTTCAACGGCTGCGGGTTCCGTGTGCAGCCGAACAAGACAATCAGCGGGAGCAACGTCAAATTTAACGACTGTTATACATGGACGGGCGAGACCGTTGACGCGACCTCGACGACATGACTGCGAGGTGATAACTCATGAGCAAGATCATTATGACAGCGGAGGAACTCGCGCGGCGGCATCTGGACGCAGCAAACGCGTTTAAAACGATCTATATGTATGCGTGTTACGGCTTTCAGGTAACGGACGCGACGATCAAGCTGAAGGCGCAACAGAACCTCAACGGATGGTACACTCCGGCGAACATTGCCAAGCTCAAGGCCGTGGCGAACGAAGAACCGCCGGTCTGGGGCTTCGATTGCGTGAACCTGACGAAGGGCATCCTCTGGGGCTGGACGGGCGACGCATCGCAGCTCTACGGCGGGGCACATTACGGGGCTAACGGCGTCCCGGACACCAACGCCAACGGCATGATCGAGCGCTGCCGGGAGTTGTCCACAGATTTCTCACAGATCGAGATCGGCGAAGGATTGTGGTTGAAGGGGCACTGGGGCCTGTACGTCGGCGACGGTCTGGCGGTGGAATGTACCAACCACACAGGCTGGAAAGACGGCGTGCAGGTGACCGCCGTCTGGAACATCGGCAAGCGTGACGGGTATCACGGCAGATACTGGACGAAGCACGGCAAACTGCCCTGGATACAGTACAGCGGACAGGCCGACACGGTAGAGCCGGAGGTTATCGCGCTGGGAAGCCGAACGATCCGCAAGGGGACGCAGGGAACCGACGTCAGGGAGCTGCAAGAGGATCTGATGAAGCTGGGCTACTCGCTTCCGAAATACGGCGCGGACGGCGACTGCGGCGATGAGACCGTCAGGGCGATTGAGGCATTCCAGACCGATCAGGGGCTTGAGGTGGACGGTGTTTTCGGTCGCGCGAGCTATGACGCGCTGCAGGATGCTCTCAGACGCGCTGAGCGGCCCGTGGAGGCGCCACAGAACCCGATGGAGAGGAAATACACGATAACGCTCAGAGGCGTCCCACAGGCCGAAATGGACGCGATGCTGAAGCACTGGCCTGACGCGGAGGTGACAGAGGAATGAGCGACGCGATCATCGTGGCGCTGATCACCGGAGGCATCACGCTTGTCGGGATCATCGCCAGCCACATCGGAACCATCGCGCAGATGGAAAAGAAGAGCGAGCTAAGCGACGAGAAAATCCAAGGCCAGATCAACGTTATCGACCAGAAAATCTCGGCGCTGTCTGAGCGGGTGGAGCGACACAATCAGGTTATCGAGCGGACATACGCGTTGGAAAATCGCATGGGCATAGCAGAGGAGCGGATTTCAGACGCCCACCACCGGATTAACGACCTGAAGGACAAGCCGTCATCATAAGGAGGGGACAATATGATCGACTGGAAACGTAAACTGACCTCGCGCAAATTCTGGGTCGCCATCGTCGGCCTCGTTACCGGTCTGCTCCTGCTCTTCGGCATGGATGCCGACCAGACCGAGAAGATCGGCGGCATCATCCTGACCGCAGGGAGCATCGTCGCGTATATCCTCGGCGAGGGACTGGCCGATACGGCGGACACGTATGAAATTGTGACAGAGACGGACGGACACCCGCCCGATATGGACGACGTGAAATGATACCAGGGCCGCAGCGATGCGGCTCTTTTTTGTGCCCTCTAATATATGTGTACACAAATATTTAACTTTACTTTTGGTCTGTATAGGTGTACAATAATACCAGATCAAGAGAGGGGGACGAAGCGATGACACTGAAGAAGAGCTGGGAGCGAGCCTGGAACCTCGGAGCCGAGATGGCCAAGACCTACGACACCGAAGACGCCGCTGTGAACGCACTGAGCATGGACGACCTCGAAGACATGGCGATGCGTGTCGGGTTCGAGCAGTTTTTCCACGCCGGGTTCGTAGGCCGCGAGCCTGAGTGGGTTGAGGCGATCCGCTACGGTGACATCCCGGAGGATGGCTACTCGATCAACTGGGCCGACGGCAGCAAGGAGCCCGGCGTGAGCGTCGTCAAGATCATACGCACCGCTGAGGACGCCGACTACGCGAGCATCTACGCTGTGACCTGTCAGGATCGAGAGCTGGTCAAGGTCGCCGGTTGGTGGCTGGGCCTGACAGGCAGCGACGGCGAAGCCACGCTGCTGGGCTGCGTGAGAGTGTAAGGAGGAGACGACAATGGCAACAGAGGCACAACACAGGGCATCGGCAAAATTTGCGGCGGCGCACATCGTGCAGGTATCACTCAAGCTCAACGACAATCAGGACGCCGATATTATTGAGCGGCTCGCCCAGATGATGGGGACAGAAGAGGGGAAACAAGGGTACATTAAGCGGCTGATCCGCGAGGACATGAGACGACACCGCCCGGCGTGACGCCGGGCGTTATTTTGTACCCAGCATATGTAATTGTACTGGTATTAGTCTATATGCTGGCCCAGTTTCGGATATAGATCAAGCGCGAACGTTTGCGGGCCTCCGGGCCGTGAACGTTCGGTTTTTTTGTAATCGGCATGGTCAAGGATTGATTTGAGCAACTCGTTTTTCTGCGCGGTGGTTTCGGCGAGCGGATACGCATCAAGGGTTGAGGATATGACGGCAGGCGCGACGGGGACGGGTTTCGGACGGTTCAACGCGGCGATCTGCGCGCGAATGCTGTCAGATTGCGCGGTCAGCGTGTCGCGCTGGGTCAGGTATTCGCGCGGGGTATATATGCCGGTCTCCACCAGCTCACGCGCGCGGGAGAGACGCGCCTCGACGGTCTCAAGCTGGCGCGTGAGGGCGGCGATCTGGGCGGCGCTGTCATCCGGTTCGGCGTCAGGCTCGGCATAGGTCGCGGCATATCCGCGCAGCGCTTCGAGCAGCGCGTTTTCCACGGCTTCGATGGGGCTCGCCAGCGTCGGGCATGATCTGGTATCACATCCGAGATATTTCCGGGTTCCGGAGCCGCGCGCGTGAACGGTCATCGTGTGGCCGCAGGCGGCGCAGCGGATAAGCCCGGCGAGGGGATTAGACAGCGCGCGCGCACGGTTGACCGGCGCGGCGGCGTGAAGGCGATCCTGGGCGCGGACGAACAGCTCACGCGGTATGATTGCAGGGTGCGCGTCTTCGACAACGGTCATACTGTCAGACGGCACAGCGATCTTCTTCCTCGCGCCATCGATCATGACGGACGCCTGCCTGGTGCGGCCATAGGTCACTTGACCTACGTATACCGGCGAGCGCAAGATGACGCGGACAGCCGACGGCGAGAACAGCCTGCCGGAATTGGTGCGGATGCCCATATCAGTAAGCCTTGACGCGATGGCCATATATCCGGCGGCTCCGGAAGCGTAAAGGTCATAGATGAGCTTGACAATCGGGGCCTGATCCGGATGCGGGGCGAGCGTGGGCCGACCGTCACGCATGACGCGCATATAACCGTATGGTATATGTGAGACGATATAGTTTCCGGCGGCGGCTGAGCGCGCGCGGCCCACGGAAAGGCGCTGGCTGATCTTGCGGTACTCGAAGCGCGCGAAAAACATCGAGAAATCAAGCATATCCTCGTCGGACGGGTTCGCCGGGTCAATGTCGCGCGTGGGCGTGATGATGAGCGTATGCGCGGCGGCGAACGTGATTTTGATGATCTCCTGATCGATGCTGTCGCCTCGCCCGAGGCGGTCAACGTCATTAACGATCACGCCGGAATACAGGCCCGCCTTGACGTCGGCAAGAAGTTGCTGCATCTGTGGCCGGGCGGCGATGCTGTCACCGGAGACGATCTCGGCGTATTCCTGAGCGATAAACAGTCCGCGCCGCTTGGCGTATTCGGTCAGAGCGGCGCGGTGCTTCGCCAGCGTCTCACCTTCTCCGCGCGCCTCGGCGTCAAGGTCGGCGCGGGATTTTCGCAGATATAGAGCATATTGTTCCATACGTGCCGCCTCGGATCATTTGAAGCTCAGCGTTTGAGGCGTATATGGCGTGAACACAACATCGCCATATTCGACGATGATATACGTGCCTTCCTTGACGTCTATGTCGGTTTCCACGGCGTCGACGGCGGCGCTGGAGCCTTCCACCTTTATTTGTGTATACCAGCTCTTTTTCCCATTATGAGTGTCGGCTTTTTTGCCGGTACTGTCGAGCGCTTCGCAGTATGTAATACTCGCCCAGTTATACGTCGCGTTTTTTGAGCACCTGACCGTCCAATGCCCGGCGGGGATGTCGACGCCGACAGCCCAGACGCCGACGGGGACGGTCACTTCTTCCCATTCGTCGGTTTCCCACATTGCCAGCGTGACGCGGTGCTGCAGGTCTGTCAGCTCTGCAAGAGACATCCCGGACAAATCAATCCCGGATGCGTGGGCGGGCGCTGTCAGCATCATGGCCGACAGCAACACAGCGATTGCCTTTTTCATGATCGTTTCTCCCTTCACCATTTTCTTTTCGTCTCCACCACCCGACCGGCGACGGTCAGGGCGTTGATCTCCTCGCCGACGAACACGCGCGGCGGGTATGCCTGATTGAGTGATTGCAGGATCACGGTCGCGCCGGTCTGGATGAACTTTTTCAGAGTGCCTTCCTCGCCGCCGATGATGATAACGGCGAGCTGGCCGTTTTCCACCTGGGGCTGCATATGGACGAGCGCGAGGTCGCCGTCTTTGATGTCAGGGGCCATGCTGTCGCCCTCCGCCCGGAGCCAGAAATACTCGGACGGGTTCGGGACGTCGGCCATCTCTGCGCCTTGCAGCTCCTCGAATGCCAGCCCGCCGGGGCCGCAGCGCACGGTACCGATGACAGGAACCATGGCGCGGCCCGGGGAGTAGGGGATAGCGTCAGGGACGGAGGGAGCAGGTGATTTTACGGGCAGCGGTTCATCGTTCATCATGGCCCGGAGGCGCTCAAAGGTTATGCCCATCCCGTGAGCGATCGCCTCAAGTTTCGAAACAGAAGGATAAGACGGTTTCCCGGTCGATTTGTTGAAATTCGCCTCGATCATGGATATATACCCATGAGTTATGCCGCCACAGCGATCTGCAAATTCGCGCTGGGAAAGATTATGCTCTTCCCGGTATTGCTTGATTATATCTCTTAGCTCCATTCTATCTCCTCCAGCCGTCAAAAATATTATACACCATGTTTAACTGTTTTACAATACTTATTTAATAAACAGCCCGGCTAAACTCATTGACAAATCGTCGAAAATCGTTTAATATAGTAGACAGTTAAGGGAGCAAACAACAAGGGAGGCAAACGAAATGACAAAGGCTGAGGCAATCGCAAAGACCGAATACACCGAGGAACAGCTCATCGACATGGCGCTGGTTATCGCCCAGCACAAAATGGCGGATTTTCGCGATAACCGGGGCGTCAATCAGGCAACCACGCTGACGCTTGAGGACTGGAACCACTACAACGATCTGGTCGAGGCGTTCGAGGCGATTTTGCAGGAACGCAAGGCGTGATAAAGGAGGCTGACAATCATGATGTCATACGTCGAGAAGCAGCGCAAGTTATGGGTGGGCCACAAGGTCAAATTCGCCGGGGCATGGTACACGGTGGTTGATGTGGATCACAATGGGGCAATCCTGATTGACCTGGCCGACGACTTCAAGAATGACACAGCGATTTGCTACAGCGACATTGAAGAAATCGAATGACCGGGCCACGCGCCCGGCCCCGTCAGCCGGTATAAGTCCGGCTCCGATGAGCAAGAGCGAAACGGGACGCACCTTGACAAGGGAATAAGGCGGCGCGATGAAAGCGCGCGCGTAGGGTTACAAAAGCTGCGCATGAAGCAAGCGCCCGACGCGCGGGCCGGAAGTCAAGCCGCCTCGGGTATCAATACGATGGGAGGTGATACGATGGCGAACAGGGTGCATGAATTGCGCTGGCAGAAAATGATGACAGTCACAGAGCTGGCAAAAAAAAGCGGTCTGTCGAGAGCTACTGTCTGGGCGATTGAGAACAACGTCGAGAGGGGCTATAACCTTTCAACTTTGGTCAAACTGGCAAAAACTCTTGACACTCCGGTTAATGAGCTCTTTGATCTGGAGGCGCTCAATCAATGATCGTGGCCAGTATGATTACCAGTTCCGGCGTTGCGGTCAACATCCACAATGACCGGATGGCAGCGCCGGGGAGCGAGAGGGAGATGGCGGTCATCGCTGACCAGCGACGGGCCGCATACGAAATCCTGAAAGGAGGGGCGAGGAATGATCGAGGTCAGGAAGAGACTCATGGTGACCATCAGCGCGGAAGAGTTTCAGCATTTGATTGATCTTGTGTCAGCAGCGTCGGAGCACTCGCATTATGGCGCGAGCTACAAGGAGAGCATTTATGAGGAACTGAAGCCATACAGGGACGCGCTGAACAACGCCGGGTACATACCAAAAGTTTGGCCCGACTGAGCGCGGGGGCGCTCAACCGGGCCGGCAGGAAAATGAGGGGGTCATGGAATGACCTGACCTGAATTATATCAGGACTGAGAGAGGAAGTCAAGCATGAACGATAAGATGCGAGAGAACATGACGATTTATGACGCCGTTCGGGCCGTCCCGGACAGCGCGGTAAAGAAAATCACGGGAGGCGCATACGGGGCCGCAGGACTGAGCGACATTAACCCGCAATGGCGCATCGAGCGCATGACGGCGTTATTCGGCCCGGTCGGGATGGGCTGGACGTGGGAACCGGTGGAGATCACGGAGCGCGAGGGCGTCCTGTACGGGCACGTGATAGTCAGGTACAGGGACAACGCCGGGCAGCTGAGCGCGCCGATCCACGGTTACGGCGGCACGAAGTTCGGCGGTCGCGATGACAGCGACATATACAAGAGCACCATGACGGACGCGGTAAGTAACGCGCTGCGGTATCTGGGTGTCGGGGCTGACGTCTGGTATTCGGCCATCAAGGCCAGCTCGGACAACCAGTTCGATACGAAGTACAGCGCGCCGCCGCAGAAGGTTGAAACGATCAGCCAGGAACAGGCAGCAGAAATCCGGGCGATGATTTCAGACCTTGAATGGGCGGCGATGGAGACGAAATACGGCAAGGGCCTCGGCCTGATGCCGAAGACGATGTACGCGGGCATCGTGGAGAAGATCAAAGCCCGCAAGGAGGGAAAGAAATGAATAGTATTATCCTGATCGGAAATCTCACGCGCGACCCGGAAAAGCGCACGACGCAGAGCGGGATCAGCAGCGCGACGTTCACGCTGGCCGTCAACAGGCGCGTGAAGGGCCCGGACGGTCAGCGCGTGACGGATTTCATCAAGTGCGTGGCGTGGCGTCAGACGGCCGACTTCATCGCCCAGTACGGCGCGAAGGGCCGCAAGCTGGCGGTCATCGGCGAGCTGCAGAGCCGGAGCTACGAAAAGGACGGCGCGCAGCACACGGTCTGGGAGGTCATCGTCAGCAACGCCGAGTTCGTCACGAACCCGGAGACGAAGCCGGAGCCGGAACCGAAACAGGCGCACAACGAGGGTTTCGTGGAAGAGCCTGACGGAGAATTGCCGTTCTAAAGGGGGCGAGAACATGACGTTGTACGAACTGGCTGCTGACCTGCGCGATCTGTACGAAGCGCTTGACGAATGCGAGACTGATGAACAGGTCAACGAATTGATGGACGCGGCGGTCACGCTTGGCGAGAACATCAGGGACAAGGCCGAAGGTTACGTCAAGCTCATGAGGACGATGCAGACCGACGCCGACGCGCTGGACAGCGAGATCAAGCGCCTCCAGCAGCGCAAGAAGCGCCGCGAGGATGCGGTCGAGCGGCTCAAGGCCCGAATGCTTGACGCGATGCGGCTGGCCGAGGTCGAGAAGATTGAGACGCCGCTCGGGAAGTGGTCAAGACGGTTCGCACCGTGGTCGGTGACGATCACTGACCCGGAGGAAGTGCCTGATATTTACCTGATACCGCAGCCGCCGACGATTGACAAGCGGCAAATCCTCAGCGATTTCAAGCGGACGGGCGAGGCGCTGCCGGGGTGCGAGTTTCAGCAGCGGGAATACGTGAGCTTCAGGTGATCGACGATGGCTGATTACATTCCGATCTTCTTGGACTGGATTGATACGACACAGGAACTCAATGCAGCAGAAAAGGGACGGCTGGTAGACGCGCTGGTTATGTACGCACAGGGCGGGAGCTGGCAAGAGCTGATCCAGGGCAATGAGCGGTATGTGTTTCCGGTCTTCAAGGGGCAGCTTGATCGGCATTTGCGAAAGGTTGATACTCTGAAAGCAAACGGAAGCAAGACGAAGAAAAGCGAAGCAAAGTCAAGCAACGCGAAGCAAACGGAAGCAAACCGAAGCAAAACAGAGCAAACCGAAGCAAAAACGTATAACAATAACAATAACTACAACGATAACCATAACGATAACGATAACGACAACCATAACGCATTGGAACAACAACAGGAGACGCGCGCGCGCGAGCCTGACGCAAGCTGGGAAGCATTCGTGAAGGAATACGAGATGAACATCGGTTTGTTCCCGCATTCGCAGTATGAAGCCGAGGAGCTTGTGGACGATTATGAAACACTGGGTTCTGAGCTTATGAGTGAAGCTATCAGGGCAACGGCGCTGGCTCATACGGATAACCCGCACGTATATCTACGAAGTGTATGCCGTAAATGGCGGCAAGTCGGGATTACGACAGCAGAACAGGCGCGAACGGCGATTATGGAGTTCAGGCGCAAGAAAGAAGCAAAATCAACGGCGCGAACGAATCCGACCAGTAAAGCAGATGCGTTCTTAGCCATGATGGAGGACGAAGACGATGACGCGAAATGAGACCATTCAGTTACTCGCGCTGCTTACGATCAGTTACCCGCGATTTGCGTTTGAAGCCAACGAACAGACTGTAAGCATATGGCACGATATGCTCAAGGATTTGCCGGGAGAAGCTGTAATACTCGCCTCGAAGCGGATGATCTCAACGCTCAAGTTCCCGCCGACCATCGCCGATATCCGGGAGGCCGTCGCCAGCTCGGTACAGGACGCACGCGGAACGGTCAACGCCGGGGAAGCGTGGCGCAAGGTCACGAAGGCGATCAGCGATTACGGCTATTATCAGCCAGACCTGGCGCGGGCATATCTCGGCGAGGACGTCTGGCGGGCCGTGGAGTATATCGGCGGTTGGGCTGACCTGTGCACCAGTGAGGAACCGATTACAGTACGCTCGGCGCAGTTTGAGCGGCGATACACGGCGATGGTGCAACAACAGGGCGAAGCGATCCAGATACCGAGTGAGGTGCGGGACGCGATGAAGCGCCTGACGGAGCCGCTGGCTGACAGGCTGGCGATAACGGATTAACAGCATCCGGCCTATAAGGCCATCTCCTGCCGATTAAGGAGCCGCTGCAACGGCTCCGACCTCCACGGGCAGGGGTGTGGCGGCTGGCAACGCGAGGTTTTGAGTTTTCTGGTTTTCATCATGGGCCGCGCGGACGCTGAGATAAGCCGCCTTTCGACACACAGACAAGGAGTGAGGACATGACGATAGTGATACCAGGCGAACTGGTCGGGAAACAGCGCCCCAGAGTGGTGCGCAACGGTGGCGTAACGCGAACGTACACGCCGGAGAAGACGGCGAGCTACGAAAATCTGGTCAAGTTGGAGTATGAGCGGCAGGCTCACGGCGAACATTACCCGTCGGGGACGCCGGTCAGCATGAAGATAACTGCGTGTTTCGCGCTGAACAAGGGCGACAGCAAGCGCAAGAGGGATTACAAGCTGCGCGGGGTTATCAGGCCGACAAAGAAGCCGGACATCGACAACGTGATTAAGGTCATTGCGGACGCTTTGAACGGGCTGGCCTATGACGACGACAGTCAGATCGTGACGGCGAAGGTATACAAGGTTTTCGGCGAGACGCCGAGCGTGACGGTAACGATCAACGAGGAGGGATTTATATGATGCAGCTTCCAGACGCGCCCTGGATCAGGGACGCGATGATTAACGGCATGGACGGCCCGGATGTGACGCCGGTTTGCCCGGTCTGCGGGGCCGAGAACCCGGACGACTTCTACGTCATGGACGGCGAGGTAATCGGATGCAGCGAGTGCGTGGGGCGCGTGGACGCCTACGAATGGACGTGCGATCACATGGAGGATGAAGAGCATGACGAATGACGGGTGGATCGATGTCAGGGACAGGATGCCCAGAAGCGGAGAAGAAGTCCTTGTCGCCTGTCAAATAAAACTCATGAGCGGCAAGCTCTATTATATTTGCAATGCGATACATACGGAGCACAAGACTGTTACTGCTGATATGTATGACGATATGGACGTTGAATATGATGAAGAAACAGACAACTACTATTTCCCTGAGGGCTGGTGGGAAAGAATCCACAATTGGGATGATTACAACTATGTTGCCATAGAGGATTTTGTAACGCATTGGATGCCACTGCCAGAACCGCCGAAGGAGGACGAAAACCATGACTAACATGATCGATGACATGACCGTCACGGTGACGGACGAGGTGACGCTGCTCCGGGAGCGGCTGGACGAGGCCCACGCTTACATCGATAACGTGGAGCGGGAGCGCGACGCGCTGCGGCTTGACCGTGACGCGGCGCTGGCGGAGATCGGGCGGCTGCGTGAGCTGGACGAGGGCAACCACCGCCTGATCGACACGATCACGGACGGGCGCAACAACAAGGCGAGGCTGCTGGAGAGGGAGCGCAAAGCCCACGATGCGGACATTGAGCGGATGCTGCGGATTGGAGAGAAAAGGGAAATGTGGTCGGCCATCGGCGGGTTCCTCGCCGGGGTCACGGCGGCGGGGCTGATGGTGGCGATCATCTACTTGATTAAGTGAGGTGAGCGTGGTCATATGAAACCGTTACAGCTTGATACGCTTTGAGAATGAGGTGAACGGACATGACGAAATCTGAGGTCAGGCGTCAGGAGATTAACGCCGACGCCGAGCGCTGGGCGAACGCGGCGGCGGCGCTCAAGAAGATCAGGATGTACCACAATGACGGCATGATTACCACGCAGGAGGCCAGGACGCTGCGCGGTCAGGCGCTGGCCGGGGACGATGAGGCCGCGCTGAAGGGTCTGGCGCGGCTGATAGCGGGGAAAGAATACAGATGAAACAGTATTGCCGCTACTGCGCGTTCTGCTTTGAGGCCGACGATTTCCGATGTAGCAACCACCCGGAAGGCAAAGAGCCGCACTGGACGCGCGAACAGATCAACCGCCCGAACAACTGTCCAAACTTCGCCTTGTCTGATCTGGGGGACGTTGAGACGGGCAAGCAGTACCATGAGCGAGACAAGCCTGTGAAGCGTTACGCCAAGGATTACGAGCAAATCAGGATATGGGACGAAACATGACAGCAAAGGAGCAAAGCAATGACAATCGAAAAGTACAGGATCGAGCCGAGGAAGCTCATGATGGCGTTCGCCGCGAAGAAGCTCGACATGTCAAAGGTCAGCGTACAGATGGGACATGACGCCTCGTTTTTGAGCCACTGTAAGCAGCAGGGCCACATCAAGAAGCCTGACGCTACATTGCTCAAGGCGCTGACGGGCATTGCGCCGGAGGATTACGCGCCGGACGAGCCTGAGCCGCCGAAGCCAGAGCCGGTTACGGCGACGCTGGATGTCAAAGAGCGCATGAGCCTCGCGGACAGGCTGTCACTCGACAAGGCCAGCGCGGCGATTGAGCAGCTTAAGCACGCGGTCAATGACCAGCGCCTGCAGATCAGGGAACTGACTGGAGTTATCTCGCGGGTGGCTGACGACATGGACAAGATCGTAAAGTTGCTTGACGACCCGATGAAGCTGTACCGGACAATATTCGTCCCGATGTACAACGGCATTCGCGCCGTTGAGAAAGAGAACGAACAGAAGCCGGAGCGCCGGATCGACGGCACTCTAAGACAGTGAGGTGATGACAATGGCGACGAACAATCCGTGCAAAGTAGTGACCGGGCCGCGCACGCGCTGGGCGTATTGCAACGTGTGGGAGCCGAAGCAGCCGCTCAACGGCGGGAGGCCGAAGTACTCGGTCAAGCTGATTATCCCGAAGGACGACATGGAAACCGTTACGGCGGTTGATGACGCGATCAGGGCGGCGCAAGACGAAGGGTACAAGCGGCTTCGGGGAGACGATGCCTATGTGCCGTCATTCGGCGAGATCAAGTGGCCAGTTCAGGACGGCGACGCGCCTGGGCTGCGCAACGCGCAGGATTACGCCGGGTGCTGGCTGATCAACGCGAACAGCGACAACGCGCCGCAGATTGTAGACGCGCATATGCGTCCGGTCATCGAGCACAGCAGGGTTTACAGCGGCGTGTATGGACGGGCGAGTATCAGCTTCTACGCCTACAACAAGGGCGGCGGAAAACGCGGCATCGCGTGCTGCCTGCACAACCTTCAGCTCATCAAAGCGGGAGAACCGCTGGCAACGCGGTCTGACGCACAACATGATTTCGGGGAGGAATGACAATGCGGATTGAGAAACTGACGGTCAACGGACGGCGGTATGTCAGCCTCTGCGACCTCGACCAC
>JAFRLF010000051.1 GCA_017431365.1 Clostridia bacterium
GATTTACTACGGCATCGCCATGGCCATATGCTGCGGCCTCTGGGGCATGACGGTTTTTTCCAGCGAAAGACAGCAGAACACGCTCCGTCTGCTCTACGCGATGCCGCTGTCCAGTTTCTCCATTTTCACGGGGAAGCTCCTCGCGCGCCTGGTCATCGTCATCATCAGCTGCGCGTTGTTTTCAATCATTCCCATTGTTTTCAGTCTGGTCACGCCGTCAGCCTATATTATGGAGGGACTGGGCTGCGTCGCTGCCCTGTGCGCTTTGGGAATAATGTTCATGAGTCTGTCTGTGTTCTGCGCTTCAGTGACGCCGTCCTCGATTGTTTCACTGATACTCTATATCGTCCTTGTCGGGGCGAGCTATTTGATGCCGCAGATTTCCGGACACATCGGCAGTCTCAGTCGACTGACCTTCCCATTTGTCGTACTCCTGCCTGTTATTGCAGGCCTCGTCATATATATGCTGTTCTCTGATGTGCTGATCGGCTTTATCGCCGCCGCTGCCGCATTGGTGCCCGTGCTCTATGCGTATCTCACTTCGAACGGCCAGCGTGTCTTTACCGCGCTGGGGAATGGGCTGGCTAATCTGGATATTTTCTCGCCTCTTACGCCGTTTTCTCAGTCAGTCTTCGATGTGGGCGTGCTCCTGCGCTACCTGTTGATAGGCCTTTTCTTCTGCCTGTGCGGAGGATTCGCCGTCGCGGCCCAGAGAAAAGCCAAAGGGAGGCTGCCGTTATGATGAAAAAGATACTATCGTCCAATGTACTGCGCGCCCTATGCATCATTCTGGCTTTGCTGATCACCGTCTTGCTGATCTGGGCTACAAGCGCGCGACAGGCTCTGCGATTCGACATGTCGTCGACAGGGCTCATGACGCCGTCGGCCGATGGAAAACAGATGATCCAACAGGTTGAAAATGATGTCGACATCTACCTTGTCACGCGGGACACTCCGGAGGATGTCCATCACGCCGAACTGATCAGCCGCCTCGCGGATCAGAACAAACACATGGATTTCTATGTGATCAAATCAGGCGATTCACGGATCAGCTCTCTGAGCGCAGCTGTCGGACAATCCGTTTCAGATGGACAGATCGTCGTCATTTCAGACAAAAGGGCCGTTCTTTTGACGTCAAATGACATCTACACGTATACGGTAGACAAAACTTACTCGCTGACATCCTACGATGACATCACGGAGCGGGCCGTACTCAACGCGATCGATTATGTGACGCGCGATGACATGCCCGTTGTTTACGCGGTAACCGGTCATGGTGAAGCGACGGATGACGGCAGCATCCGCCATGCGTTATTTGACATAGGCGCGGATTTCAGGAGCCTTCCCCTCACATCCGGTGACGAAATTCCGGATGACGCGGCCTGCCTTTTCATTATCAACCCCACGGAAAATGTCGGACCGGATGTCGCGAACAAGATCCTGTCGTATCTGAAAGACGGCGGACACTTGATCCTTCTGACGAATTTCACCTCGACACTCGATGATTTGAGCGTCATCACCGACTACTACGGCATGCAGCGTCAGGGCGGCCTTGTACTCGATTCTGAGGCCGGTTCCTACATCAGCGCGGATTATCAGGTCTATCTCGTGCCATACATCACGGATACCGATCTGGCCAATGAAATGTCGTCCGCGCTGCTCAAAGCCGTATTGCCGCTCTGTGAAAGCATATCGCCCGCGCCGACGACGCGCGCACAGCTGAAAGTCGTTCCTTTCCTGACGACATCGCCTAGCGGATACAGAAAGCTCAACCCCGATAAAGTGACGACGCTCTAAAAAGAAGAACAGGACGAAACGGGAGAGTTCATTCTGGCCATGTCCGCCTATGAGGAAGGCCAGAAGCTGACCTGGATCGCGACGCCATACGTCTTTACGGCCAACGGCGTCAACGCCTCCGGCGGCGGCAATAACATCCTGCTTGAGTACTTACTCCGCGATATCGTCGTCTCCTCGCCGAATTCGGGAAGCAGTATCCCAGGCGTTAGTCTCATCGCAGAAGCGCCGTCCCTCCCTGTATGGCCGACAATCGGGCTGCTCCTCTTACTGCCGGCATGTGCATTGATCGTCGGAATCATCCTCTCCAAAAAGAAAGTCCACTGACAGACGAACAGACAGACAGCGAGCCGGCGCGAAAAACGCGCCGGCTCGCTGTCATATGGTAATCTGCAAATCAGAGAATGTAATCCTTTTTCCGCTCGGGTCTGGTCTTCATTTCGTCGCGCTTGGCGTTGTGCTTCTCGGTATCGCGGCCCAGCATGGCGAACGCCGCGACCTTGGACTCCTCGACGCCCGGCTGATTGAACGTGTCGATATCAAGCAATTCCCCTGTGTAGGCTGTCACCAGTTCAAAGAAGTACAGAAGCTGTCCCACGGTGTAGGCGTTGACGCACGGCAGCGTGATCGTCTGGCTCATGCGGCCGGACTTATACAGCGCGTACTCGGTGCCCATGCGCTCGGCTTCGATCAACTGGTTGTGGCTCTTGCCGCCCAGGAAGGCAACATCCGGGATCTCCTCGCAGCCGTGCGGGATATCCGTCTGAGCGCGGAAGGACTCTACCTTCAGGAAAGTGATGACCTTGTCATAGGGGCCTTCGGTGTAAAGCTGGAGCTGGCTGTGCTGATCCGTGACGCCCAGCGTCTTGATCGGCGTGGAACCCACGTTGCAGGCCATGCCCTTTTTAGTCACGTTCTTTCCCAGGGACTCGGCCCAGAGCTGAGCATACCAGTCAGCCATGAGTTTCAGAGAATCGGCATAGGGCATCATGACGGACATGTTCATCCCCATGTCCTGCATGGCAATATACATGAGCGCGGCGTCAAGCAGCGCAGGATTGTCCCAGACTTCGTCCGTCTTGCAGCGCTCATCCATGGCTTTTGCGCCGTCAAGCAGGCCCTGGATGTCAATGCCACACACAGCGGCGGCCAGAAGGCCCACAGGGCACAGCTCAGAAAAACGTCCGCCTACGCCTTCGGGGATAAAGAAGGTCTCGTAGTTCTCCTTCTGAGCCAATTTGATGAGATGGCCGCGGGATTCCGAGGTCGTTGCAATGATATGGCTGTGGTAATCGTCGCCTACAGCTTTTTTCAGCGCGTCCAGAACGATGAGATACTGGCTCATCGTTTCCGCTGTGCCGCCGGACTTCGAGATGACGTTAAAGCACGTCGTCGAGACGTCGATGACGTCCAGAAGGGCAGCCATCCGCTCCGGATCGATGTTGTCCTCGATATAAAGGCGGGGGCCGTTGCGCTTTTCCTTAGGAAGATCGTTGTAATGCAGATGGTTCAACGCCTGCTGAACAGCTGCCGGGCCGAGAGCCGACCCGCCGATGCCGAGCACAACGAAGGTATCGAACTTCGCACGGATATCCGCGGCGACGCGATTGATCTTCTCGACGATCTTTTCCTGATTGTAGGGCAAGTCCATCCAGCCATGCATGCCCTTGCCGCGATTGGCCTCGACGACGGCATGCGCCCTCTTCAGGTGCGCGCTCATCGCGTCAACGTCGCCGCGGTCAATGCCGTACTGCATACCGAGAAAATCTGCCATCATGTGGTTGACATCGAGACGAATTTCCTGTTTCATAGCGAATCACTCCTTAATACCTGTTTTATTGATTAAACGCTTAATCACAATTACGGTCACTATTATTTAGCCTAAAGCAGGAAAGCTTCAGGCCCTGAAAACGAGTATGCGCCCGCAGTTGTCGCACTCAACGATGTCGTTGCCGTTGCTGAGGCGGTCGCGCGTGGCGGCCGACAGAGACATGTTGCATCCCCCGCAGCGGTCGTTGTTGAGCTGAGCCATCGGAGGCAGCGCGTGCTGCTTGACCTGCCTGTAGCGTGCCAGAAGAGACGGTTCTATTTTTTTCGCCTCGTTATCCGCCGCGGTTTTGAGTTCGGCAAGCTTTTTCTGGCTCTCGTTGAATTCCTTTTCGTACGCCTGCTTCAGGGAGTCGTACTCAGCCTTCGTGCGGGCCGCGCGGGTACGGATATCCTTCTGCATCCGGTCGTACTGTTCGCTGTCCTTGCGCATCTGAGAAAGCTGCTTCTCATACTCCGAGAGAGATTCCGTCAGCTTCTGGGCGGCTCTTTTCTGCTTTTCGACTTCTTCCCTGCCCTGCGGCGGATTGGCCTTGAGCTCTGTCAGGAACTCGTCAAGCCGTCCCTGAAGGCGCGCCGCTTCGCTCTTAATGACCTCCAGACGATCGGCCATCGTAGCGACGCTCGCCTCGACCTTTTTCATATTTCCCTGCTGTTCAACGAGGAAATCCCTCTGTCGGAGAAGCTTCAGTCGATTGGGCGAATTGCGCATGCCGCTTTCGTAGCGCTCCGCATCCATATCGACCTGCATAAAATTCCATAACGCATCGAGCTGCATAGGTAAGTTCCTCCTCTATTCCAGATACCTTTTGAAAGGTATGGTCTGACTTTCAATAATCTCCACAGGCATCTGCCGTCGATCCATTTCAGCGGCAAGCTGTTCCGCAAGCAGTTTTACACCTGGTTTTTCCGTCTCATAGTGCCCGGCTTCGATGAGATGCAGACCCTGCGCAACGGCGTCCAGCGCCTCGTGATGATGAACCTCTCCTGTTATGAAGACGTCGGCACCGTTTTTAAGGGCTTCAGCGAAAAAGCTGCCGCCCGCGCCGCCTAAAACGGCGATTCTTTGAACCTCGACGCCGTGTTTCGCTCCATATAACCTGACGCGCGTATCGAGCCTTTGCTCTACATAACGGCACAGTTTAACAATGTCCAGGCGCTCGGGCAGAACGCCTATCCTGATTCCATGCTGGCACTCTTCAATTTCCTCGAGTCCGAGTATATGGCTCAGCGCGTCGTTGACGCCCGGACAGGCGTTGTCAAAATTGGTATGCGCCGCAATATGCCCGAGGCTTGCGCGAATAAGATCCGATACGGCAATCGCCTCGGCGTTTGTCTCCACGAGGTTTTTTCTAGCATGGAAAAAAGTGGGATGATGCGTGACGATGAGCTGAGCTCCACACGCGACGGCCTCTGCCACGACATCGGAAGTCAAATCCAGCGCGACGAGGATCTTATCCACATTACGCCATGGCTGTCCGCACAACAGTCCGACGTTATCGTATTCTTCGGCCAGGTCGAAAGGAGCAATCGCGTCGACTGCGCTGACGACGTCATTGATCACAGGCATGCGCTAAGATCTCCTTCCACTCGTTGATTTCATTGAGCATTGCCACAGCCTTTTGCGGTTCGCTGTCCTTCGCGCCGCGATACGCCACCGATAAAACCTTCAAACGGAATTCAGCGTAACCAATAAGCTGTCTGCCGCCCCGCCTTAACAGTACCGGACCTGCCAGCAGCTCGCGCTGCGTGTAAACGCTTCGACCGCGCGCCGCGCGCAGAGCCACATAATGCCTTCCCGCAGCAAAGGCGATGCGCTCGTCTTCAATCAGATAGCCCAGACTCACAAGGGTTTCCCGGAGCTTTTCAACGCCCAGGTTAGGCTGAAGAACGAGTTTTGCCCCGCCAAGCTTGTCCTGACCGCGCTGCAAAATCTCGATTATGGTATTGCAGCCCATTCCCGCTATGACGACGTTGTCCGCCGGCTCCTTCATGGCGGCTGCACCGTCGCCAACGTTAAAGACCGCCCTGTCTTCCAGTCCGAGGCGCTGTATCAGCCGCTTCGCCTTCTCAAGGGAGGAGGAGCTGATATCCAAGAACTGAACCTTGCGGCACACATCCCTCTGCAGAAGATACGCGCCCAGCAGTCCGTGATCCGTGCCAATGTCTGCCACGCTGTCGCACGCTTCGATGAGGTCTGCAAGAGCGCTCAGCCGTTCATCCAGCTGTATCATCAGTCGAGGTAATCCTTGAGCTTTTTTGAGCGACTGGGATGCCTGAGCTTGCGGAGCGCCTTTGCCTCGATCTGACGGATACGCTCGCGCGTCACGCCAAAGTCCTTGCCGACTTCTTCAAGCGTGCGGCTGCGCCCGTCGATCAGGCCGAATCGCAGTCGAAGGACCATTTCTTCTCTCGGGGTCAGCGTATTCAAAACGCTCATCAGCTGCTCTCTCAAAAGAGTATAGGCGGCAGCTTCCGCCGGTGCGGGTGAATCGTCGTCCGCGATAAAATCACCGAGATGGCTGTCTTCCTCTTCGCCAATAGGCGTTTCGAGGGATACGGGCTCCTGCGCGATTTTTATGATCTCACGTACCTTATCTTCGGTAACGCCCATAGCCTCAGCGATTTCATCAGGGGTGGGCTCACGTCCGTACTGCTGCAGCAGCTGACGCGACA